>NZ_JAPCIT010000007.1:0-261803 GCF_027707385.1 Aeromonas sp. QDB54
AATCGGCTCAAACATGAAGAAATGAAATGACTGAGTCAGCCGAGAAGAATTTCCCCGCTTATTCGCACCTTCCCTTGTTGTAGTTGACGCTGGATACTGTCTGTACAAACTGCTCTGTCATATAAATTCCATTATCAATAAATATAAGGTAAAACAAAAAACAAAAATCCCACCAAAGATAAATCAACATGGTGCTAACATTTCATTTTTCGCTATATTTACCATATTTGAAAATATTATTTGATTCAATTAAACAATGATTCAAAAATAGAGTAATTACGTCAAAATAAATATCAACAAACTCATTAAGGTTAATAATGAGGCCACACTTGAGATTACCTTTGGATATATTGACTCAGTGAATTTATTATTAATTTTGTCAGCGCACATAATATTTGACAGATAATTACCGGCTCGTTAGTATGCGCGCCCTGCCTGTAACAGGTCACCTTGCCCCATATAAACAGGAGGGGTTTAAACGCGGCAACGGGGTATATTATGACTGCGCATGACGAGTCTGTTTTGGCATGCTTGAAGATTATTACCGGATTATTGGGCTGTCCCCCTAAAGATATAGATATCACGCCAGACGAACCCTTTGATATTATTGTCGATAGGCTGCAGCAGCAGACCGACAGCCAGATCCGCCAACGTCACATTGCTCCCCGCAAACTCGCCAAACAGACGCTCCCCCTGGTCCTACTCAGTGACAACGGCAACCCCTGCGTCCTGGCCCAGCGTCAGGGGGAGCAGGCCCTGATCCTGGACCCCGCCGTCGGCAACCCGCAGGTCATCGACCAGCAGGAACTGCTGGCTCGCTGGAACGGACGAGTCTATCAAGTACGCAGACAACAGAGCCGCTTTGACATCCGCTGGTTCATCCCGGCCTTCCTGCAGCAAAAACGGCTGCTGGGGGAGATATTGCTCTTTTCGCTGGTCTTGCAGCTCCTGGCTCTCATCTCCCCGCTCTTTTTTCAGGTCGTCATGGACAAGGTGCTGGTGCATCAGGCCTGGTCGACGCTCGATGTGCTGGTGTTCGGGCTGCTGATCACCGCCCTGGTGGAGGTCTGTCTGCGCGGATTGCGGGAGTACCAGTACGCCCACACCGCCAACCGGATCGACATCCAGCTCGGCCTGCGCATGGTGCAGCACCTGTTTGCCCTGCCCCTGCTCTATTTCAAGAGCCGCCAGGTGGGGGCCATCGTGACCCGGGTGCAGGAGCTCAATACCATCCGCGAGTTCCTGACCGGCACCATGTTCACCCTGACGGTGGACGTGCTGTTCATGTTCGTCTTCCTGGCGGTCATGGCCAGCCTCTCCGGCATGCTGACCCTGGTGATCCTGCTCTCCATCCCCGCCTATGTACTGATCGCTTGGTGGATCACGCCGCGCATGCAGCAGGCGGTCGAACAGCAGTTCGGCCACGCCGCCGCCAACACCGCCTTCTTGAACGAGACGGTCGCCGGCGCCGAGACCCTCAAGAGCCTGGCGCTGGAACCGCGCTTCGTGCGGCGCTGGGATGAGCAGACCAGCCAGATGGTGACCGCCGGTTACCGGGTTCAGCAGCTCAACAATACCTCCCAGCACGGCGTCATGTGGCTGCAAAAACTGGTGAGCGCCGGCTTGCTCTGGCTCGGCGCGAGCGAGGTGATCAGCCTGCAGCTCACCATCGGCCAGCTCATCGCCTTCAACATGATGGCCGGCCACGTGGCCCAGCCCCTGTCACGGCTGGTCGAGCTATGGGGCCAGTTCATCCAGACCCGGATCGCGGTGGACAAATTGGGTGACATGCTCAACCTGCCCCCCGAGCACCAGCGTGACGGCGCGGGTCAGGTGAGTGCTGGTGCCATTCGACTGGAGCGGGTGCGCTTTCGCTATCAACCGGACGCCCCCCTCATCATCGATGATCTCTCCCTGACCATAGCGGCCGGCGAAACGCTCGGGGTGGTCGGCGGCTCAGGCTCGGGCAAGAGCACCCTGGCCAGACTGCTGCTGCGCCTCTACCAACCCGAACAGGGCGAGATCTTCATCGACGGCCAATCCATCCGCCAGCTCCCCCTCCACCACCTGCGCCAGCAGATGGGCGTGGTGCTGCAGGAGAACCACCTGTTCAACAAATCGGTACGGGACAACATCGCCCAGTCGATGCCCCATGCCAGCCTGGACCAGATCATCCGGGCCGCCACCCTGGCCGGGGCCCACGACTTCATTCTGCGGCTGCCCCTTGGTTACGACACCGTGCTGGCGGAGGGGGGCAGCTCGCTCTCCGGCGGCCAGCGCCAGCGCATCGCCATCGCCCGCACCCTGCTGGCCGACCCCAGGATCCTCATCTTCGACGAGGCCACCAGTGCCCTCGACGATGAGTCCCAGGCGCTGATCCAGCGCAACATGCGCCAGATCGCCTGTGGCCGTACCGTCATCACCATCGCTCACCGACTCTCCACCGTGCGCCAGTGCGACCGCATCATCGTTCTGCAGCGCGGCAAGATCGTCGAGCAGGGCGACCACGCCAGCCTGCTGGCGCGAGGAGAGCACTACGCCCGGCTGTGGCGACTGCAGCAGGACTTGCACGAGGAGACCCCATGAATCTGCGTACCTGGCTGGCCCGCTTGCGCCAACCCCGTCCACCCCGGCAGGCGGATACCCACTACGGCTTTCTGCCGGCCCACCTGGCGCTGGCCGAGACGCCCCCCTCTCCTTTTGCCCGCATCACGGCGCTGACCCTCAGCGCCGGCGTGCTGCTGACCCTGCTGTGGGCCTGCTGGGGCGAGCTCGACATCCAGGCCACCGCCAGCGGCCGCCTGCTGGTGCTTGGCCGCAGCCAGATGATCCAGTCCTACGAGCAGGCCAGGGTGGTGAGCATCCACGTGGAAGACGGTCAGGTGGTTGCCGCCGATGCGCCGCTGCTGACCCTCAATACTCTCGGGGTCAGTCAGGATCTGAGCCGCTTGCGCCAGCAGCAGGCGTTCCAGTACCAGACGTTGATCCGCTACCAGTCGCTCTACCGTGATCAGGCCCCCGACCAGCATCCGGACTATGTCAGGCTCACGCCGGAGCAGCAGCTGGCGCTGGTGGAGAACTACCAGAGCGAGCTGCACGAATTTCACAGCACTCTCGGCAACCTGCAGGCCGAGCTCGGGGTCAACCAGGCCAACCAGGCCGCCAGACGGGGCGACATGGCGTCTCTCACCACCCTGCTGGCCAACATCCGTCCCCGCCTGCAGGCCCGTCAGACCCTGAGCCAGTCCCATGCCATCTCCCGGGTGGAGTATCTGGAGCAGGAAAAAGAGCTGCTGGAAACCCAGCGCCAACTCGCCCAGCAGCGGGCCGAGCTCGAGGTGCTGCAATCCCAGCAGCAGAGCCTGCAGGAGCGGCTGGCCGGCTTCAAGGCACAAAAGCAGCGGGAGTGGATCGAGAAACGCCAGCAGGCCAAGCTGCAGCTGACCGCCATCGAGCAGGAGCTCGCCAAACTGCGCGAACGGGAACATCTGGAGGTGATCCGCGCCCCCGTGGCCGGCACGGTGCAGCAGCTGGCCATTCACACCCAGGGCGCCGTGGTGCAGCCGGCCCAGCAGTTGCTGGTGATCGTGCCCAACGAAGGGGTGCAGCTCGCCGAGGTGAAGATCCTCAACAAGGACATCGGCTTCGTGCACGAGGGGCAGGCGGTGAGCATCAAGGTGGATGCCTTCCCCTACACCCGCTACGGCACCATAGATGGCGAGCTGGTGAGCGTGTCGCGCGACGCCACCGCCGATGAGCAGCTGGGGCTGGTCTTTGCCGCCAGGGTCAAGCTGAGCCGGGGCGAGATGCTGATCGACCAGCAGCCCGTCAAACTCACCCCCGGCATGTCGGTGGTGGCGGAGATCAAGACCGACCGGCGCCGGGTCATCGACTACCTGCTGAGCCCCATTCGCGTGTATCAGGCCGAGGCGCTGAGGGAGCGATGACAATGACACACGCTTTGCCAGCCTTGGAGGCCCCCGTGAGCGAGACAGCGCCCATCGCCAATGGCGCCCTCGCCGCCCTCACCCACGCGGCGCACCAACTGATGCTGACGGCCGATGCCGAGCAACTGGCCCACGCCCTAGGGTGCGATCTGGCACCGCCCGACCTGACGGTGCGGGAAGCCGCTGCCCACCTCGGCCTTCGCAGCGCCCTGTCGCAGGGGCCGGGCTGCCCGCTCGCGGCGCTGCCGCTGCCGGCCTTGCTCAAGCGGGATGGCCGCTGGTACACCATCACCGCCATCACGCCAGAGGGCTGGCTGCTGTTTGATCCCGCCAGCGGCAGCAGCGGGCTGCAGCCGCTACCGAGCCAGGCCGAGGCGGCGCAGTGGCACTTTTTGTTGCTGGCCCAGCAGGATCTCACCCAAGCCGAGGTCAAATTCGGGCTGAGCTGGTTCAGCCCGGCGGTGCTGCGCCAGCAAAAACAGCTGCGGGACGTCTTCTGTTTCGCCATCTTGCTGCAGCTCATCGCCCTCGCCAGCCCGCTGCTGTTCGAGAACATCATCGACAAGGTGCTGGTGGGGCGCAGCCTCGGCAGCCTGCACGTGCTGGCCCTGGCCATGGTGGCACTGGCCTGCGCCGAGCCGCTCTACGGCTTTCTGCGCGGCCAGGTGTTCGGTCACCTGGCCAACCAGGTCAATGCCGAGCTCTCCGGCAAGCTCTATCGCCACCTGGTCGGCCTGCCCATCGGCTATTTCAAGGCCCGCCAGACCGGTCAGATCATCGCCCGGGTCAAGGAGATGGCCCAGATCCGCCAGTTCCTCACCGGCTCGACCCTGATGCTGGTGCTGGATCTGCTGTTCATCCTGCTGTTCGTCGGGGTCATGTTTCACTACGCCCCGCGCCTGACCGCCTGCGTGCTCGGCTCGCTGCTGATCTACTTCCTGCTCTGGCTGCTGATAGGGCCGCTGGTGCGCAGAAAGGTCGAGGCGGAGTATCAGGCGGATGCCGATGCCACCAGCTTTCTCACCGAGGCGGTCACCGGCATCGAAACCATAAAGACCACGGCCACCGAGCGCCGCTTCTACCAGGAGTGGAAGCACCTGCTGGCACGCCAGCTCAGACGGGGCTTTCAGGCCAAAAAGGTGGGGTTGGCGGCCGGTCAGGGCATCGATCTGGTGCAAAAAATCACCGCCGCCCTGCTGCTCTGGCTCGGGGTCGGCGAGGTACTGAACGGTCGCATGAGCCCGGGGGAGCTGGTCGCCTTCAACATGCTGGCCGGCCACGTCACCCAGCCGGTGCTGCGCCTGGCCCAGGTGTGGCAGGATTTTCAGCACACCCTGATTGCCCTGCGCCGGGTCGGCGACATCCTCGACGAGACGCCGGAGCATGGCAACAGCGGGCTCGCCTCCGTGCCCGTCCTCCAGGGTGCCATCGAGTTTCGCCACATCCGCTTTCGTTACCAGCCGGATGCCCCCGAGGTGCTGGCCAACCTCTCCCTCACCATTGAGCCGGGGCAGTTCATCGGCATCACGGGTCCGTCCGGCTGCGGCAAGAGCACCCTGACCCGTTTGCTGCAGCGGCTCTATGTGCCTCAGCACGGCCAGGTACTGGTGGACAACATGGATCTCGCCATCGCCGACCCCGTCTCCCTGCGCCGCAACATGAGCGTGGTGCTGCAGGAGAGCGTGCTGTTCTCCGGCACCATCGCCGACAACATCCGCATCTGCCGCCCCGATGCCAGCCAGGCCGAGCTAGAGCAGGCGGCGCAGCTGGCCGGTGCCCTCGCCTTCATTCGCGAGCTGCCCCATGGCTTCGAGCAACAGGTGGGAGAGAAGGGTGCCCGCTTGTCGGGTGGGCAGCGCCAGCGCATCGCCCTGGCCCGCGCCCTGCTGGTCAACCCCAGGATCCTGCTGCTCGACGAGGCCACCTCGGCCCTCGACTATGAGTCGGAAGCGGCCATCATGGCCAACATGGCGGCCATCCGCCGCAACCGCACCCTCATCAGCATCGCCCATCGCCTCAATACCCTGCGCGAGGCGGACCGCATCCTGGTGATGGAGGCAGGGCAGATAGTGGAGTCGGGCAGCCATGATGAACTGCTGGCCCGCGAGGGGCTCTATGCCAGGCTGTGGCGTCAACAGACCGGTGCTGAGGCGAGTCAGACCCAAGCTCACACAGGCTAGGGAGTGGCTAATGATGGGGTGGTGAGTAATGGCGGGCTGATTCAGTCCCGATACAGCCAGGGCTGTTAGGATCCGGATTGACTCTCCCCGTCATAAGCCCTCTAATTGACAGCCTGGATCCCCATGATCGCGCACCTTATGAAAATATTGTTGGTCGAAGACGACAAGCTGCTCAATCACCATCTCAGCACCCTGCTGACCGAAGCCCAGAATCAGGTACACAGCACCGACAGCGCCCAGGTGGCACTGCATTACGCCGCCGACTATCCCATCGACGTGGCCATCATCGATCTGGGCCTGCCGGACATGGATGGCCTGCAACTCATCCGCCAGCTGCGCGAGCAGCAGATCCCCTTTCCCATCATCGTATTGACCGCCCGCGGCAACTGGCAGGACAAGGTGGAGGGACTGGAAGCCGGGGCGGACGATTACCTGGTCAAGCCGTTCCAGAAGGACGAGCTGCTGGCCCGCCTCAACGCCCTGGTGCGCCGCAGCGCCGGCTTCATCTCCCCCAGGGTCAAGGCCGGCGACTACGAGCTGGATCTATCTCGCAAGGAGCTGACCATCGCCGGCACCCCGGTGGTGCTCACCAGCTTTGAATACCTGATCCTCGAATACCTGATGCGCAACGCCCGCCAGGTGGTCTCCAAGCAGCAGCTGCTGGACCAGCTCTACGGCGACGGTGAGGGGGACCCCAACACCATCGAGGTCATGGTGAGCCGGCTGCGCAAGAAGCTGGATCCGGAGGGGACCATCCAGCCCATCTCCACCATCCGCCGCCAGGGTTACATCTTCAACCTGTCGTGCAACTGATGGACGTTCGTCTGCTGCGCCCCATGCGCTTCATCCGCCGCTCGCTGCACATCAAGCTGATGCTGAGCGCCATGCTGGTCATCGCGCTCATCATGGCCTTCTCGGTCTACATCCTCTACCTGGGTCACACCGAGGAGCAGGCCCAGAAGGCCAGCACCCGTATGCAGGAGAACCTCTCCAAGCTGTTCTCCTCCAAGCTGCCGGACGCCCATGCCACCACGGATCTGGGCCGGATCACCCCGGATGCCGTCGACCCCAATCTGGATACCCTGATCTGCCGGGCCGACGGCCAGCTGAGCTGGTCCAGCATGCACATGCCGGAGGTGATCCAGGCCAGGGACACCATCTGCCAGGATCTGATGAAGTATCTGGGCGGGCTGGATCAGGACTACTTCTTCAAGCGTCACACCATCAAGAACGGCGAGAGCTACTTCATTTACAGCCTGCGCTTTTTGCGCAATCACGGCGATGGCCCCACCACCTATTATGTGGTGATGGTCGATTCGGCCAAGCGCTACCTGGCCCAGACCCGCGATTACCTCTACCAGTGCATCCGCCAGGCCCTGCTCGCCTACTCCCTGCTCGGCGCCCTGCTGCTGCTCACCAGCTTCTGGAGCCTGGGCTCCCTGCGCACCATGGCACGCCAGATGGACGAGATCCGGGCCGGCAAGCGGGAAGCCCTCTCCAACGACTATGAGCGGGAGCTGACGCCGCTGACCGAGTCGGTCAACCAGCTGCTGGAGAACGAACGCCAGCAGACCCAGCGCTACCAGCACGCCCTCAACGATCTGGCCCACAGCCTGAAAACCCGGCTGGCGCTGATCCAGATGACGGCGCAGGAGGTCAAGCTGGGGCGCGACATCCACGACAACATCAATGAGCAGATCCTGACCATGGATCAGATCATCCAGTACCAGCTGCGCCGCGCCGTCACCGGCCGCAAGCGCCTCGCCAGCAAGGGCACCGAGCCGGTGCCCCTCATCGAGAAGCTGCTGGCCAGCCTCGCCAAGGTCTATCGCCACAAGAAGCTGCAGACCCGCTTCAAGTTCGATGACGACGTCTTCTTCGCCGGCGAACAGGGAGACCTGATGGAACTGATGGGCAACCTGCTCGATAACGCCTTCAAGTTCGCCATCAGCGAGATCAAGGTAACGGTGAGCCGCCGGCTAGACCGGCTGCGGATCGAAATCGAGGACGACGGCCCCGGCATCGACCCCGGCAAGTCGCAGCAGATCTTCCAGCGCGGGGTGCGCGCCGACAGCTCCCCCGGCCAGGGCATCGGGCTGGCGGTGGTCACCGAAATCGTGCACAGCTACGGCGGCCAGATCATGGTGGATGAATCCCCGCTCGGGGGCGCCCGCTTCACCCTCGACCTGCCCTGAGCCCATCCCTGCCCATGCACTGCGCCCGCCACCCGGCAGGTGCATTGCGGCGCAGGCTCATCCTTTCGCAGAGGACGACATCCCCATCCAGCCGGCAAACCGCAGGCATAAAAAAACCGGCCGCGAGGGCCGGTGAAACAGTTCAGGCTTGTCAGGTGACAAACGCACCCAGCGGATGAAGACAAGTCCCAACTCCTTATGGAGCCCTGCCTTCTTGAGTACGTGTAGACACTCTACGCCATGGTCACTGAATCAAGGCTGAACCATGGCTGATCCGTCCCCCGGCAAGCCGCCTGCTTATAACTTGATGCCGAGCGACTGGCGCAGATAGGCGCCGGCACCGAGCAGACCCGGCCCCTCGTGGGTGATGAGGAAGACGGGGATATCCTTGAGGTAGGATTTGAAACGCCCCTTGTCTTCGAAGGCCACCCGAAAGCCCGAGCCGATGAAGAACTCCTGAAAGCGCGGCACTATGCCGCCAGCGATGTAGACGCCGCCGAAGGTGCCCATGTTGAGCGCCAGGTTGCCGGCAAAGCGGCCCATCAGCACGCAGAACAGGCTCAAGGTACGGCGGCAATCCAGGCACTCGCCCGCCAGCGCACGCTCGGTGATGTCCTTGGGTTCGAACGCCTGCGGCTCGCGGCCGTCGGATTTCACCAGCCCACGGTAGATGTTGACGAGGCCGGGACCGGAGAGCAGCCGCTCGGCCGAGACGTGGCCCAGCTCGGCGCGCATCACCTGCAGCACCGCATCCTCTTCTTCGCTGTTGGCGGCAAAGTCCACGTGGCCACCCTCGCCTGGCAGACTCAGCCACTGCTCGCCGGTGTGCACCAGGTGGGCGACGCCAAGGCCGGTGCCGGCCCCGTAGATGGCAATGGGCTTGCCGGCCACCGGCGCCGCGCCCCCCAGCTGGATGCAGTCAGCCGCGTCCAGCACCGGCACCGCCATGGAGACAGCAGTAAAATCGTTGATCACCTGCAACCGGCTCAGGCCCAGATTGGCCTGCATCTCGCTGATGGAAAACTCCCAGCTGTGGTTGGTCATGGCGACCCAGTCGCCATTGATGGGGCAGGCGATGGCGATGCAGGCTTCGCCCACCTGCACCTTGTGCTCATCCAGATAGAGGCGAACCACGGCTTCCAGACTGGGATGGGCCAGCCCGGAATAGGTCTTGGCCTGGGAAATGGTGCCGGTTGCCAGCTCGCACAGGGCCAACCGGGCATTGGTGCCGCCTACGTCGCCGACCAGCGCATGGGTATGCTGCATAAAACAACTCCTTCGTTACTGGGGTCGGGGCGGCCGTTACCGTCCCGCACTTATTATTTGGTGCCAATTCTACCCGAGCCCCTCCCCTTGCGGCGCGTTTGATGGGTGCAACTGTGCGCCTGCTCACAGTGTTGTTGCTTTGCAACATTTGTAAGCGCTTTCACGGAATGACTGGAAGTTTGTAACCAAAACAACGAAATAATTAGACATGAGTCATACTTTGCAGGGCCGAGATTAGTTTCGATAAGAGCTTGTCTTGTATAGTCATCAAGTTGATTGGAAACCTGCTTAGCCATGAATTTAGTGCAAAGACACTGAAGCTAAATTACAAAAACGCCTGGTGGTGATGATGAATACCCTTGATAAAATTACTAATAATTTGGAAAGTTTCAGTAAATCAGAGCGTAAAGTCGCCGAGGTCATCCTGGCCTCCCCGCAGACGGCCATCCACTCCAGTATCGCCACCCTCGCCAAGATGGCTGACGTCAGCGAGCCGACCGTCAACCGTTTCTGCCGCCGTCTCGATACCAAAGGCTTTCCCGATTTCAAACTGCATCTGGCCCAGAGCCTGGCCAACGGCACGCCCTATGTGAACCGCCATGTGGAGGCGGAAGACGGGCCCGATACCTATACCGCCAAGATCTTCGAATCCACCATGGCCTGCCTCGATGCCGCCAAGAACAGCCTGGACATCTCCGCCATCAATCGCTGCGTCGATATCCTGACCCAGTCCAAAAAGATCAGCTTCTTTGGCCTCGGCGCCTCCTCCGCCGTCGCCCGCGATGCCCAGAACAAGTTCTTCCGCTTCAACATCCCGGTGGTGAGCTTCGATGACATCGTCATGATGCGCATGAGCTGCATCAACAGCAGCGAAGGGGACGTGGTGGTGCTCATCTCCCACACCGGCCGCACCAAGGCGCTGGTGGAGATTGCCGCGCTGGCCCGCGAGAACGACGCCACCGTGATCGGCATGACCGCCAAGGACTCCCCGCTGGCGCGCGAGTGCAACCTGGTGCTCTCCATGGACGTGCCGGAAGACACCGACGTCTACATGCCGATGGCCTCCCGCATAGCCCAGCTCGCCCTGGTGGACGTGCTGGCGACCGGTTTTACCCTGCGCCGTGGCATGAAATTTCGCGAAAACCTGAAGAAAGTCAAAGAAGGTTTGCGCGAATCCCGCTTTGATACACCCCACTCTTCGTAAGCAGCGGGGGCCTCGGCCCTCGGCTGTCTCTGCCACCTTCCTTGGTGTAGTATTGTAATTTAGTAACAAAAGCCACCCAGATGGCTTGCAAGCGGGTGCAATGGGTCATGCGCTTGACGGGGCAGTATCTCAAGTCATATCAACTTCAAAACTGGAGTCTTTCATGCCAAGACGTACAAAGATTGTAACCACACTCGGTCCGGCCACCGATCGCGAAGGGATCCTCGAGGGGATCATCCGTGCCGGCGCCGACATGGTGCGGATGAACTTCTCCCACGGCACTGCTGAAGACCACATCCTGCGCGCCAACCAGGTGCGTGACATCGCCGCCAAGCTGGGTCGTCACGTCGCCATCATGGGCGACCTGCAGGGCCCCAAGATCCGTGTTTCCACCTTCAAGGACGGCAAGATCTATCTGGCCGTCGGCGACAAGTTCATCCTCGATGCCGCGCTCGGCAAGGGTGAAGGCTGCCAGGAGCAGGTCGGCATCGACTACAAGAGCCTGCCGGGCGACGTGATCGCCGGCGACATCCTGCTGCTGGACGACGGTCGCGTGCAGCTGAAGGTGGAGCAGGTCGAAGGCACCCGCATCCACACCACGGTCACCGTGGCCGGTCCGCTCTCCAACAACAAGGGCATCAACAAGAAGGGTGGCGGCCTCTCCGCCCCGGCCCTGACCGAGAAGGACAAGGAAGACATCAAGACCGCCGCCCGCATGAACGTGGACTACCTGGCCGTCTCCTTCCCCCGTTGCGGCGATGACCTGCGTTACGCCCGCGAGCTGGCCCGCGAAGCCGGCTCCAACGCCAAGATAGTAGCCAAGGTCGAGCGCGCCGAAACCGTCGCCACCGACGAGGCGATGGAAGACATCATCCTCGGCTCCGATGCCGTCATGGTGGCGCGTGGTGATCTGGGCGTCGAAATCGGCGATCCCGAGCTGGTCGGCGTGCAGAAGAAGCTCATTCGCCACTCCCGTCGCCTGAACCGCGTGGTCATCACCGCCACCCAGATGATGGAGTCGATGATCAACGCGCCGCTGCCGACCCGTGCCGAAGTGATGGACGTGGCCAACGCCGTGCTGGACGGTACCGATGCGGTGATGCTCTCCGCCGAGACCGCCGCCGGTCAGTTCCCCATCGAGACCGTCACCTCCATGGCCAGCGTCTGCGTCGGTGCCGAGAAGCATCCGAGCCTGAACGTCTCCAACCACCGCATGAGCTACACCTTCACCTCGGTGGAAGAGGCCGTCGCCATGTCCACCATGTATGCAGCCAACCACCTGGAAGGGGTCAAGGCGATCGTGGCGCTGACCGAATCGGGTACCACCCCGCTGCTGATGTCCCGCATCAGTTCCGGCCTGCCGATCTTCGCCATGTCACCGCACAACAAGACCCTGGCCTGGACCAACCTCTACCGCGGTGTCACCCCGGTGCTGTTCGACGGCGACGAGACCAAGCCGGTCTACGAGGTGTGCCGTGACGCGCTGGACGTGCTCAAGGCCAAGGGGCTGCTGCAAAGCGGCGACATGGTGTTGCTGACCCACGGCGACAAGATGGAAACCGTCGGCAGTACCAACACCTGCAAGGTGATGATGGTCGAGTAATCGCCCTTCACCGGCACCAAAAACGGCTCCTGCAGGAGCCGTTTTTTTATGGCGAACCCGCCGCCTCAGCCGCGAAACAGTTCGACCTTGTCGCCATCCTGCAGGCTGCCGGCGCCGCGCACCACCACCCTGTCGCCCTGCTTGAGCGCCCCGCTCACCGCCACCTGCCGGCTGTCGCCAAACAGCACAGTCACCGGCACCCGGTTTACCGTCAGCTCCTCGCCGCGCTGCTCCACCTGATAGACCACGCTCCCCTCGGTGTTGAGCACCAGGGCATCGCGCGGCAGCAGCATGGTCTGCTGCTCCGCCAGCGGCAGTGCCACCCGCACCGGCGAGCCGATGATGAAGCGGCCCGCTTCGGGCTTGAGACGCAGCTCGATGAGGCGCGACTTGGGATCGGCGCTCGCCGCCCGCTGGTAATAGACACCGTGACCGCTGAGCTGCTCCCCTTCCACCCGCAGCCGGGTCTGGGGCGCCAGCTGACCGGCCCAGACGATGGGGGCCTGCAGCCGGATGTCGGGCTGATCGGGGTTGACCAGCTCCAGTGCCTGCTCGCCGGCATCCACGTGCTCCCCCGGCTGGATGAAGTGGTTGTTCACCACCCCGTCGAACGGCGCGAAGATGTGGCTTCTGCGCAGCTGCTCCTCAATCTGGCGCACCTGTACCCGCGCCAGCCGCTCGGCCAGTTCAGCCTGCTCCACATCGTAGCGCGCCTTGTCATACTGGCTCTGGGAGGTGCTCTTCTGACGGTGCAGCGTCGCCAGCCGGCCAAACTCGGCGCGGGCGAAGCGCACATTGCTCTCCCACTTGGCCTGCTCGGCCTGGGCCTGCTCCAGCGAGAGCCGCAGCGCCGCACTGTCGAGGCGCAGCAGCTCATCCCCCGCCCTGACCCGGCTGCCGAACTCGGCGATCCACTCCACCCGGCCGCTCACCTCGGCGCTGAGCGCCGCCTGCTGGCGGCTCGCCACCGTGCCGCTGACCCAGATGCTGGCCGCCGCCTCCCCCCGGATCACGTCCGCCAGGGTCACCATCTTGCCCTGGGCCAGCACGGGGAATACGCCCCCCGCCAGCAGCGCCGCGCCCACTACCATCCTTGTAAAACCGTGTGTCATCGATGAGCTCCTTGCTCAGGCCCGCTGGCGCAGGGCGAGCGGTGATTCGACCCGCTCTCCCAGTCGCAGGAAGGCGGGCAACAGGATCAGGGTAAACAGGGTGCTGCAGCTCATGCCGCCGACGATGACGGTGGCCAGCCCCCGGTAGATTTCACTGCCCTCGCTCGGGCTCAGCATCAACGGCAGCATGCCGAAGATGCTGGTGAGGCTGGTCATGGCGATGGGCCGCATCCGGCTTTGCAGGGCATCGGCCACCGCCAGCTGGCGGCTCATCCCCTCCCGCTCCGCGGTGCGGGTCTGATGCACCAGCAGGATGGCGTTGTTGACCACCAACCCCAGCAAAATGACGAAGCCGATGATGGTCAGCAGATCCATCGGCAGCGGCACCAGCAGGCCGCTCAGGTGCAGCGCCAGCACGCCGCCGACGGTGGCAAGCGGCAGGGTCAGCAGCACCAGCACGGCATCCTTGAGGGAGGCAAACACCCCCCACAACAGGATCAGCAGGATCATCACCGCAAACAGGAAGATGGCCCCCAGGTTGCCCAGCGCCTGCTGCAGGCTGTCGGCATTGCCGGAGACCCGCAGCTCACCGCCGGCGGGCAGCAGTGGCCGGATGGCGGCAAAGCTCTTGCTCTGCAGGGTATCGAGCACCTGCTCCATGCTCATCCCCGCCGGGGGCGAGATCTGCAGGCTGATGCTGCGCCGGCCGTCGGCCCGAAAGATGCTGGCCGGCCCCATGTCGTGCTCCACCCGCAGCAGCTCGCCGAGCGGCACGATGCGCCCGGACGGGGTCGCCAGCGGCACCGCCTTGAGCTCGTCCGGGTTGGCCGAGGTCTGTCCCATCAGCATGATGTCGAGTCGCTCCTCCCCGTCGAAATACTCGCCGACCCGCAACCCGTCGCCGAAGGTCTGGATGATGGCGGGCATGGGGGTACGATCCCAGCCCACCTCGGCCAGGCGCCTGTCCTGCGGCACCAGCCGCAGTTCGGGGGCGGTGAAATCGAGATCCGGTTGCGGCCTCACTTGGGCGCCCGGCAGATCCTGTTTGACGATGGCCATGGCGGCCCGTGCCGCCTGGTAGAGCTCGGCCAGATCGCCCCCCTGCAGCAGCAGGGAGATGCCGTTCTCGCTGTCAAAGCCGCCGAACAGCGACCCCTGGCCGCCAAACACCTGGGTGTCGGGGATCCCCACCAGCAGCTGCTTCATCAACAGCTGCTCCAGCACCTTGATCTGATCCTCCTTTTTCGGCCGCACCCCGATCTGGGCGCCGCCCGGGTAGCGCAGGATGTAGTAGTTCTTGAGGGCCGGCTCCCGCTCCCCCTTCATGTAGGGGGCGAGACGGGCGATCAGGGTGTCAATCACCTCCTCGCGCTGGGCCTGCAGGTTGAAGCCCGGGGTGAAGTTCATCCAGACATCCACCGCATCGCGCTTCACATCCGGCAGATAGTCCATCTTCGGCAACAGGGCCCAGGTGGCCAGTGCCGGCAGGCTCATCATCAGGGTGATGACGGTCCAGCGCTGGCGGGAGGTGCCGGTCCAGCGGATCACCCGTCGGGTGGTGCCCTGCCACAGCCCCTCATAGGGATCGAGCAGCCGCTCACGCCCCATCCAGCGCGCCGCCACCGCCGGCAGCACGGTCACCGCCACCAGCATGGAGACGCTCACTGCGCAGGCGATGGTCAGCGCCAGATCGGCAAACAGCTGACCCTCCACGTCGTTGAGCAGCAGCACCGGCAGGAAGATGGCGACCGTGGTCAGGGTGGAGGCCACCAGCGCGGTCCACACCCGGCTGGTGCCCTCCAGCGCCGCCTCCGCCTTGCCGAGATCCCCTCGCTCGTGGCGCCGGTAGATGCTCTCCAGCACCACGATGGCGGCATCAAGCACCATGCCCACCGCAAAGGCGATCCCCGCCAGCGAGATGACGTTGAGGGTCCGCCCCAGCACCTTGAGCAGGCAGAAGGTGAGCATGATGCTGATGGGAATGGCGATCGCGATCATCAGGGTCGCCTTGAGCTGGCGCAGAAAGACCCAGAGGATGGCACAGGAGAGCAGCACGCCGAGCCCCAGGTTGGCGGTCACCATGCCCACCGCCCGGTTGATGTAGAGGGAGGCGTCGAACGACTGCTCCATGTGCAGGCCGACCGGCTCCAGCACCTCGCGGTTGAGCTCGCCCACCTTGAGCTTGATGGCCTCCAGCGCCGCCAGGGCGTTGGCACCGCTCTCCTTGAAGATCTGGGCCGCGATGGCGGTGTTGCCGTTCTGGATGCGCAGCACTGGGTTCTCCTCCCGGGCCAACCTGATTTCCGCTACATCCCGCAGATATATGGGCAGGCCGTCGCGCCAGTCCACCACCTTGTCCCCCAGGGTCGCCACGTCGTAGCGGCCGGCAAAGCGCAGCTTGTACTCCCAGCGGCCAATGTCGAGGGTGCCGGCGGAGACGTCCCAGCCGGTGCTGGCCCGGCTGGCCAATACCGGGATCTCCACCCCCAGTTCGGCGGCGCGGTAAGGGTCGAAACGGATCTGGATCTGGCGCTCGTTGATCCCCTCGATGTCGACCGTCGACACCCCGGGGATCCGCTCCAGCTCCGGCTTGACCCGCGCCTCGATCAGCGCCTGATGATCGTCGATCTGCCCCTTGGCACCGGGCAACTGCTGGATGAAGAAGAAGGTGAGAGTGTCGTTGCTGCTGTAGTTGTTGACGTAGGGGCCGCCAATCTTGTCCGGCAGGCCGGAGACCCGGTTCAGACGGGAGATGACGTCGAGCTGGGCCCGCTGCATGTCGGTGCCGAGGGCAAACTCCAGGTCGATTTCGGTAAAACCTGGGAAGCTGTTGCTGGTGAGGTTCTTGAGCCCCTGCACCCCCTGCATCTCCTGCTCGATGGGGTCGGTTATCTCCGACTCCATCTCCTGGGGCGAGGCCGAGCGCCAGTCCACCGAGATGTTGAGGTGCGGGCGATCGATGTCGGGAAACAGCTGGATCGGCAGCCCCCGGATGCTGAGCAGGCCCAGCAGAAAAATCAGCACGATCGAGACCGCCACCCAGATGGGGCGTTCGATCGCCGTTTTGGCGAGATTCATTCACTCTTCCTGAGTTTGTTGTTGTCGGCCATTCCGCTGGCCTTGCTTCCTGCCCCAAGGGTGAGGGGCCATTGCATTAAACTGGAATTAATCGAGGTTGTAAATGCAGGGTTAACAAACAAAAAAACCGGCCATGACGGCCGGTTTCAGGTTCAGGAGTGAGCGCTCTCTCAGGCGGCGTGCACCACCGGATTTTGCTGGGATAACCCCTCCAGCTCGCCCGGAGCGAAGTTGTCCACCTGGATCGCCTCGTAGCGCAGAGCATCGGCGGCCAGCAGCTTGTCTGCCTCGTCCTTGCTCAGGATGGATTGGGACAGGGCAGCGGCGACCAGCTCCGGCAGCGCCAGTTTGCGGGGTAGTTTGCCCTCTTTCTGGGCCTGCACCAGTTTCTTCTCGTAGGGCTGCACCGAGACCATTGCCTGGAAGGCACGCTCCATCAGACCGACCGGATCCGCCTCGTCCTTGCCGACGTAGCACAGCGCCGTCAGACGGTCGCGGAACTCACCCGGCTTCATCATGGCCAGACAGATGGCGTGGCAACGATCGTCTGCCGGCATCTTGTAACCGACGCCAAACGGGAACACCACCCGCTTGAGCACGGCACCCACCACCTTGTTCGGGAAGTTCTGGAAGAAGCCCTCGAACGCCTTGCCAATCAGGTAGAGGTTGCGCTCCACCGCGTACTGCACGAACGGCAGATCGGAGACCATGCGGCCCTGATCCTCGTAGTGCTTGAGGGTGGCGGAGGCCAGGTAGAGGTGGCTCAGCACGTCACCCAGACGGGCGGAGATCATCTCCTTGCGCTTGAGATCGCCACCCAGCATCAGCATGGAGACGTCGGCGCACAGCGCCAGCCCTTTACTCATGCGAGAGAGCTGCTTGTAGTAGCGGGCAGTTTCGCCAGCCACCGGCGCGCTGTTGAACTGGCCCAGGGTCAGCCCCTGGAGCAGGGAACCGAAGAAGTTGCCGGCACCAAAGGCGATGTGCTTCAGCAGCAGGGCGTCAAACTTCTCAAGACCGCGCTCCACATCGGTGTCGGCCGCCGCTTCCAGCTCGGCAAACACGTACGGGTGGCAGCGGGTGGCACCCTGCCCGAAGATCATCAGGTTGCGGGTCAGGATGTTGGCCCCTTCCACCGTGATGGCCACCGGAATGCCCATGTAGGCGTAGCCGGTGTAGTTCTTGGGACCGAGTTGGATGGCACGACCGGCGTGGATATCCATGGAGTCATCCATGATCTGGCGCGCCATTTCGGTCATGTGGTACTTGGAGATCGCGGTGACGATGGCCGGTGCCTGACCCAAGTCCAGCGAACCTGCGGTCATGCGGCGGGCCCCCTCCAGCTGATAGGTGAGGCCGCCGATGCGAGCCAGCGCTTCCTGCACCCCTTCAAACTTGCCGATGGACATGCCGAACTGTTTGCGCACATAGGAGTAGGCGCCCACGGTGCGGCTCGCCATGTGACCACAAGCGGTACCCAGGGCTGGCAGCGAGATGCCGCGCCCGGCGGAGAGGCACTCCACCAGCATGCGCCAGCCGCGACCGGCGTAATCCGGGCCGCCGATGATCCAGTCCAGCGGAATGAACACATCTTTACCGAAAGTCGGGCCGTTCAGGAACGCCAGACCCATGGGGTAGTGGCGATCGCCGACGCGCACGCCGGGGTGGCTGGTGGGGATGAGCGCGCAGGTGATGCCCAGCTCTTCCTTGTCACCCAGCAGTTTTTCCGGGTCATAGAGTTTGAACGCCAGCCCCAGCACGGTGGCACGGGGGGCCAGGGTAATGTAGCGCTTGTTCCAGTTGAGGCGAATACCCAGCACCTCTTCGCCCTTGTGCATCCCCTTGCAGACGATCCCCTTGTCCGGGATGGCGCCGGCATCGGAGCCCGCTTCCGGCCCGGTCAGGGCGAAGCAGGGTACCTCTTTGCCATTGGCCAGCCCCGGCAGCCAGAAGTCCTTCTGGGCCTGGGTGCCGTAGTGCATCAGCAGCTCGCCCGGACCAAGGGAGTTCGGCACCATGACGGTGACCGCCACGCTCAGGCTCTTGGTGGCGATGCGGGTGACGATGGTGGAGTTGGCAATCGCCGAGAATTCACGGCCGCCGTAGGATTTCGGGATGATCAGGGAGAAGAAGCCTTCCTTCTTCAGATAGTCCCAGACCGGCTCCGGCAGGTCTTTGGTTTCGTTGACGATCTTGAAGTCGTCGACCATGGCGAGCAGGGTTTCGACCTGATTGTCGATGAAGGCCTGCTCCTCGGCGGTCAGCTCGGCTTTACCGTAGCCGTGCAGTTTTTTCCAGTCGGGGTTGCCGCGAAACAGCTCCCCATCCCACCAGACGGAGCCGGCTTCCATGGCCTCCCGCTCGGTGGCCGACAAGGGCGGCAGTATCTTCTTGAAGATGCCGAACACCGGGCGGGTGACCACCTTTTTACGGATGGAGGGCACGCCGAGCACGACGGCTATCGCCAGCACCAGCAGGATAAGCAATGTGATCATACTCAAGTTCCTTCTATTTCACTGTTTCCGTTGATTTATTGTTGGTTGTTACACGGCCAGGGAGAGCCTGGTCGACTCCACGGGCGCCCCGACACCGGACGCCAGATAAGGAATGACGTTGCGTACCAGCCCCTCCACATCGAGCTGCTGGCCGAAATCGGCCTGGGCGATGTCGCGCAGCGCATCGGCCGAGGCCATGGTGAACACGACGGTGCCCAGGGTGAAGTGCAGCCGCCAGAACAGATCCGCCGGCGACAAGGCCGGGTTGGCCTTGGAGATGGCCTGGGTGATCCGTTGCAAAATGGGGCCGTAGTGGGCAGTGATGAAGCGGCGCAAGTGGCCCTGGCTGTCGATGTAGCCGCGACCCAGCAGCTGCATGAAAATGGCCGGGCCGTTGGTGCGCACTGCCACCAGCTTCATCAACGGGTCGACGAAGCTCTCGAACACCTGCAGCAGGGTCAGCTGCTCCTGCGCCATCAGGGTATGCAGGCGTGCATCCAGCTCGGGCATGAACAGGCTCAGATAGCGATCGAGCACCGCCTGGATCAGCTCCTTCTTGGAGCCGAAGTGGTAGTTCACTGACGCCAGGTTGACATCGGCCTCGCTGGTAATCAGACGCAAAGAGGTATCGGCGAACCCCCGTTCGGCAAACAACACCTCAGCGGCATCGAGAATGCGGTTTTTGGTATCGATTTTACTCACAGGACACCTCACTTAAACGAATGTTTAAAAAGTACGTTTCACAACCTTTTGTGTCAAGAGAATGTGAACAGGTGTTAGTGAAATGTTTTTGTTGAAAATGGGGAACAAGGCGGGAACTTCACGGACGAATCGGACTCTATATCTATGCCACTGCAATTAAACATTAAGTCTCGCCCAACCTGCTCCATGCTAGTTGGGCATTTTTTTGCCCGGTAACCGCGCAGCGCGCTGGCAAACAGGCAAAAAAAAACCGTCGCAGGGCGCGACGGCGGGGAAATGAGGTTGCACCATCCTGATCCAACCCATCGATGCGAGTTCAGGCTTTCATCGATGACGCCATCATGACCGCCAAGCGTGTTCAAACTTTGTCAGCCAGGCCCCAATTTGTGACAAAGTATGACAAGCCACGACATGGTCTCGACCCGCCGCCTTTGCTATGCTGGCGCCTCACGCCAGAGGGGAAGATAAGATGAAGTACACGGTCGATACCCACACCCACACCGTCGCCAGCACCCACGCTTACAGCACCATCCACGACTACCTGCCCATCGCCAAGGCAAAGGGGATCAAGCTGTTCGCCACCACGGATCATGGCCCCGACATGGCGGATGCCCCCCACTTCTGGCACTTCGTCAATCTGCACGTGCTGCCACGGGTGGTCGACGGGGTCGGCATCCTGCGCGGCATCGAAGCCAACATCAAGAACATCGACGGCGAGATCGACTTCCTCGAGCGCTACGAGTCGCGGCTCGACATGATCATGGCGGGCTTTCACGAGCCGGTGTTTCCCCCCTGCGACCAGGCCACCCACACTCAGGCCATGATCAACGCCATCAAGAGCGGCCGGGTCGACATGATAAGCCACCCCGGCAATCCCGCCTTCCCCATCGATATCCAGGCCGTGGTCAAGGCAGCGGCAGAGTATCGGGTGGCGCTGGAGCTCAACAACTCCTCCTTCAACCACTCCCGCCCGGGCAGTGAAGGCAACTGCCGTGCCATCGTCGAGGCGGCGCGGGACATGGGTGCCTACCTCACCTTCGGCTCCGACTCCCACGTGGCCTTCAGCCTCGGGGATTTCGAGCACTGCCACCGACTGGTCACCGAGGCCGGCTTCCCGGCAGAGCGGATCCTGGCGCGCTCCCCCCGTGCGTTACTCGATTTTCTCGAAAGCCGCGGCCGGGCCCATATTCCGGAGTTCGCCGACCTCTGATATTGACCGTAACTCCATGAGCCCACTCATAAAACTGAGTGCAGCTCATTGACTTGCCCTGCTGTTTTCGGGAATCTAGTGCCATGCCGGTATAGCTCAGTTGGTAGAGCAGCGCATTCGTAATGCGAAGGTCAGGAGTTCGATTCCCCTTATCGGCACCATATAAAACAAAGGGTTAGCTTCGCAGTGAAGCTAACCCTTTGTTATTTTTTGCTCCATACCCCTCCTTGTACCCCTCTTTTGCGATTTGCTACCCCTCCGGTTGAGTAACAAAAAAGCCCATCCTGCTTGGGTGGGCTTCTTGGGGTGACTTCTAGCCAAGACACTTCGCCATTGCCATATTGGCAAACTGATCGGCCATATACTGCCTTGTCGCCTCATCAGGCCATTGTGGCATCTTGTATGCTTCTATTGTTAGGCGGGTCACTATTCCCCACCAAACGGTAGCACCTTCATCTGCCCCCTTGTAGAGTGCGGTTAGTGTATCCGAGAGTAAGCCGCCCTGCTCTTGACGCTTCTTCATCACATCCAAAGCATAAGACGACACACGATTGCAGTCGTGAGCGTTACCCAAGCGATAGTCGCTGCCGTTTGGGTACATCTCAGACAGCTTTAGCCTAGCGATACATCGTCGACTTCTCTTTGACCAAAACAAAGCTTAAACGTATCTCTACTAATCGACTTCAATAACTCATCTTTTTTTGACATATCTTTAGGAAGTGGGTGCTCGAACATCAATTTCAAGAGAAATGCGTTAACATCATGAAACTCCTTTGGAACCCCTAATTTATCCCAAAAACCTCTTCCTTGTTTTTGGTTTTCTAACGCTTCTGCTTCATTATTTAGTGTGCCTTTTATACGCAACTCCATATTGGAACTTGCTAACATGGCATTAGTTTGACAGAGGCCCTTCGCGGCTTCATCAGACAGATTTGGATAAAAGCCTGTAACCAACACGCTTTCCGGCAACGTCATTATAGAAACTACATTTTTAGCCCAAGCATGGCCTACCAACATTATCAACACTGCCCCTAAAATCAATCTCTTCATCTTCCCCAAACTCCCGTTGTTCTGGCGAACATGCCGCTATTGTGTCGCTCGTCTAGCTATGACCTAGCCGTAACCTAGCCGTTATGATACCAGCTTACAGGCGTCAATTTGAGCCGTGGGAGTCTGTTTCTTGCATGTTAACGATCACACCATTTTGGTTTGCGTCCGTTCGGTACTAGCCAATTGCTAGCCAATCACTAACCAGATATTACCGTTTTATTACCGTTGGGCTCTCACCGTTATATCACCGTCGTTTGGATGCGGTGGGGTAGCTGGTGGGGTAGCGGTTGCCAGTTCATCACCATGCTAAAACCCAGTGCTGGCGCGGCTTACAGGTGCGTTTTTTGTTAGTGGTGAAGTTGGTGAGGTAAGTTTCCTATAAACCCCCTCAGCAATAGCCGTTGCTTGTGTTCGTGAGCAGCTCCCAGTGTGTCAATCCCTTCCCCTTGTCTATGTGTAATTACTTTATAAAGAGATCTACTTCACCACTTCACCAAATATGAATGAAAGCCAGTAGCAGTGTGGGTTAGCGGCTGGTGAGGTAGCCCGTTTTCTACCTCACCACTACTTCACCTACCTCACCAACTAAAAGCCCCGCCAAATCGGCAGGGCTCAAGGGGGTGCCACCAGCAACGGCTATTCTTGGGGCTGCGGCAAATCGTTCACCGGCAAACGGTATTCCTTGCGCCCCGATCTCGCTGGGCGTGATTCTATGCGCCCTTCCTTTTCCAGCATTGTTAACGCCCTCCCATATCTGCCCGCCATCGCGGGCTTTTCAAGGTGATATTCACAAAGATCGGCAGCAGTGAACCAGCGATTGGATCGCATCGGGCGGGCCAAGTGCCGGTCAACAATTGTCTCGTAATGCGGCCCCTTGTCGGTGTGCGAGTCGTTCGCCGTGGTGGCCTGCTTGCTGGTGGCCTCGTCGAGATACCAGCTTGCCCCCGCATCGTAGTCCGCTTTGACTTCAAGCCAGAACTGGCGCAACAGTTCGGGAGCTGTTTGGCTTTGACGGCCCGCGTCCCAACACCAGCCCAATAATTCATTCAGGTGGTCAAGATCTGCGGCACCTGCCATCTCGATAACAGCAAAACGAGCGTTCCCTGTCTGGTCTTTGAGAAAGTCAGTGCCGTTTACCGTCGCAATAAAGCCCGTCTGTCGGGGTTTCTCCGTGAATGATTTTGCGTAGGGTATGCGGAACCGATCCACATCGCGGGTAATGAACGCCTTCAATGCTCCGGCTTCGTGCCTTGTTGTCGTTTCCAACTCGGCTAGTTCCACAATCCAAGCCGAAACAGCACGGCGTACATCGTCCGACTTGCTGGGGTCAATCGAGCAATCCAACGTCGAGCCCGCCACTACTGCGGCCAGTCTGTTAACCCATGCCGATTTTTTGAATGACTGGCCCCCCACCAATACAGGCACGAGCTTTGATAGCCATCGCTGTTCATACAATGCTGCCACACAGCCCACCAGCCAAGGGCGCAGGACTGAGGCGGCATAATCGGGCTCAGCCGCGTTGAGCGTTGCCAAGACAGCATCAACTCGGCGCACTTCATCCCATTTTGGGCCAGCCTCTAGCCACTTTCTGACAGGGTGATAACTGTTCAACTGGCACAGCGCGATCAAGTGTTCGTCTATGGCGGCATCGGGAACCTCGGCACGCTGGCAGGCGTCCACCAAAGCCGAACGTTGCCCCTCATCAGTTTTGCCAAGGCGGCGGCCCTCGGCTGTCATTAGCTCAGGGGTTGCTATCATGGTGTTATAGCGGTAAATCCACCCCTTATGCCTAAATACGGCCCACAGGTTAGCAGATGTTTTTAGCGGCTTTCCCTTCTCGTCAGTGTCCGGCAGAAATAATGGTGGTTCGATCTGCTCGGGGCTAGCTGGTGGCGCGAACGGGATCACATTGGTTGGCGGCGGCAGCGGCTTCATAGCGCGGCCTCCATGATCTCGGCCATTTGAGCGGTGCTCAGTAATGGAAACGTAATCGGCGTGGGCTGGCTAATAGCCTTTGCTTGCCCCTTAGCAACGGCTAACGATTTGGTGCCCTCTCGCATCGCCTCGAATTGCTGGCGTTGCTCGTCGCGCTGTGCCCGTGCCCACTCGCGGCGGTTGTGCACGTGAATATCAGGAAACTGCTCTCTGGCAATCTCTTGAACGGCTTTGAAGCTATCCCCGCTGAAATTGCGAATGGTGATCAGGTCGAATTTGTCGCACAGCCTATTACCAGCGGGATCGCTTTGGTGGTGCGAGAAAATGCGCTCTTTGCCATCCGTCGAACTGGTCAGAATATGAACCCCAGCGGTTCCACTGGTTGATTCTGGTGCCATCCATGCATTTCGCCCCTTTCGCTTATAGCCATAATGGGCGAGCAGCTCCGGCCATTCGTAGCTGGCGTTCACGCACTCGATGATCGATACCTGCCTACCCACCAGCTTTTCATTAAATGGCTTGGGGGCCGCCTGATTAAACTGCTGGCTAACTTTGGCTGCGGCGGCTTGGTGCTGCTCCGCCAGCACGGCTGCATTGAGCCAGAACGGGGCTGACGGGCTTAGCGCGGCCCCCTCGGCGATCATGTGCTGATAATGCTCGGCTGTGCTTTTGATAACCGTTGGCAGGATCATAAATTGAGCAGGGCGGCCAACACATGGATCAGATCCCAGCAACTCGGCCAACGCGAATTGCAGATCCGCCCACATAGTGAATGGCACAGGCTCGGCCAGCTCCACAAATACCCGATAACGGGGCGCGTCCGGCTGGTGGCTCAGGGTTGAATAGATGATAAACGAGCACAGCCCTTGCTCCTGCAAAACATCGGCTATGGTCTTGGGCGTCTGGCCCTTGGCGTTGTCCAAATCGGCGCGAAGCATTCCAAACAGCCCGTTAGCCTCTGCTTGTGCCTTGTTACGAGTCTTGCCATTGTGGGCGGCCACCAGTGGGGCAGACTTCTTAGCCGTCTCTGGTGCGCGGGCGTGGCTTCGGTGAGGGACACAGGTTGCTTGTTGCAGATCTAGCCACGTAACAAATCCGAACGTTTCGTTATTTGAAACATTGGGAATAGTGGTAAAATTGATCATCTCGATATACCTTTTGAACTTGCTGGCAGCCCCTAACTCGGTAAAGGTACGGGCCACCAGCGCGATTACTCGGCGCTTTCCTTCGGGTCAGCGCCGTTTTCTTTCAGCAGTAAAGCCACCTCTGCGTGAAATGCCTCTTGAACCGCCAGCGCTCGCTCATACGCGAGCCTTTCGTTATCCCCCTCCGACTTGTACTTGTTTCGCCAGAATCTCACTGTTATGCGCTCGAATTTTGCTGCGGCTGCACTGGCTGCCGCTCGCAGATCTGCTTTCGCGTTTGTTAGTGGGTAATGGGCCATCAGATTTCCCTCCCTTGACGCTCAATGAACGCCAATACCTCGGCCAGTTTCCAACGGATGGAATTTGGCCCAATTTTCACAAAGGCGGGAAAGTGGACGTGTGGATCGTTGATCCAGCGGCGAATGGTTGAACGGGAAACGGACGTAAGCTCAACCAACTGCTTTTCGGTAATGAGAACGGGTGACATTGATTAGTACTCCACATTGAACCAGCGCGGGATACGATGGCATGTGGCGAACTTTAGATAGCCGGTTTCACGAATAACCGGCTAGTAGTGAATGCAATCAAATCTTTTTTTTAAAGTTTGTAATCCAATTTCGAACCGTGCTTTTTTTCGTCCTCTTTCCGCCTTCACTGGTCACAAAGTAATCAACGCCATTTATTTCTTCGAGCAATTGATCCTGGCCAGAATGATTGCTACGCAGTTCATCGAAGATCATTTCACTCGTCCAGCCAGAGTGTTCTTCCACTATGTCACGGACAGTATCTTTCAACGCGTTATACCTCTGTGTTCGGGGCCTCTTGGCTCGCTCGCTCTGCGTCCTATTGCTTAGGCGTATGTGAGTCGCTAGTCGATAAGACCAAGGATGATACCCAAGGGACATCTCTCCGCTAGATGAACGTTCACCCCCATGCTTCACAAGGTCATTAACTTGACCGGCGATCCTCATAAATTCGCCAAGCGGAGCCGCAGCCTCTTCTATCTTGATGAATATCTCGCGCTTGGACGGGGTTCGTCTTGCTTGGTTCTTCTCCAGTATGGCCGCCAATCGGCGCAGATATTCTATCTCTTCTTCTGCCGTTACCATCACCCACGCCCCCCAAAGTTCCCCACCACCACGTTATCAGGCTTGGCCTGCTCCGGTTGCGTTATGGTTGCCATGAAATCCCCCCAGCGCAGAAATAGCGCTCGCAACTTCTCGGCCATGCCACCTACTTGATAGGTGCGGATCAGTCTGTCTTTCGGCACGTGGTTGAGCATTAGCTCGATCAGGCGCTCGGGGGCGTCCAGATATTCCGCCGCACCCGTTGCTACACTGCGGCGCAGGTCGTGCGGACTGAATGGTGCAAGCTCGGCAAGGTACTTGATGCGAACACGCTCTAGCGCCTTGGTTACTGCATCCCCCGTGATCGGGTGTCCGGTCTTGCTGGTGGACTCGAATACATAGGGGCCATTAGATAACGCTTTTTGCTGCTCGATAATATCCAGCGCCAGCGGGCACAGGGTTACAACGTGGGCGCGTCCGTTCTTGGTTTCGGGGATTGTCCAGCGGTCGCCGTTAATCTGCTCCCAGCGCATCCCTACAGCCTCGGAATGGCGTACAGCGGTCAGGGTTATTAAACGCAAGCAGTTTGCCACCGCCAGCGATAGCACTACGTTAGACGCGATCCCACGGCCACCAGCAGCCACAGAACCGCCGCCAGCAGTCGCTTGTTCAAGTGCTCCCCATAACTGGTGCAACTCATCGCGGGTCAACCAGCGTTCACGAGGTGGGGGCATAGATGCGCCAAACATGGCGGGCTTGAGCAGGCGAGCGGGATTTATTTCGATGTGACCTTGTAACACTGCATGATCAAGACACTGGTTAAGGACTATCAGCCCCTTTCGTGCGCCCTCTGCGGTCTCTACTCGGCGGAAATGCTCATACAGTACGGCACGGGAGAGGTCGCAAACTCGGGTATTGCCAATGGCCGATTCAATGTGACGGGTAAAGGTCCCCTCATAATCGCGCAGAGTGCGCGGGCCTATCGGCTTTGATTTGGCTCGCATCGCCAGCCAATCACGGTAAATCTCGCCAAGGGTCGGCATCTCGATGTTCTTAGCCTTGGCTTGCTTGGTGACAGTAAGCGGATCAATTCCCTGCTTTACCAATTCAGCCGCTTTACCGTGGGCCTGTCTGGCTTTTGCTAGGGTCATGGCGGGATAGCCGCCAAGCAGCATTTCCCCAGCTTTGCCCGCTATCTTGTAGCGATAGACAAAGCGCTTGATTCCACTGGTGCGCACTTCCAGCTTGAGCCCGCCACCATGCTTTGACTGGATAGCCATACGGCGCACAATAACGCCGGATTCTGGTTTGATTGCCGCAATCTCGGCATCGGTTGTAATCGCCATTCCGTACCCCTCCTCATACCCCTCTTTTGCTATGGTATAGGGTGATATTTCACGACACAACCTGATACAGTGAATGGCATTTAACTGGTTGATTTAATGTATTTTATTTTTGTTTCGTGAAGTGGGGTGACACGGGCTGAAATTGGCAAAATCTGGATTCGTAATGCGAAGGTCGTGGGTTCGACTCCTCTTACCGGCACCAATCACGCAAACAACAACGCCGCATATCTTATGCGGCGTTGTTGTTTATAGGATGTGCGGGCTCTGCTGCATTGGGCTGGCAGGCTTGAACCGGCAAGCCTGCAAACCTCCCAGTTCATAGCAGCAACAGATTGTCCTGCCGATTGGAAGCAGTCACCAGCACCGGGATGGACTTGGAGGTGGGGGTAAACGAGCCTGCCCCTATGCTGTCGATGGGCACCAGCGGGTTGGTTTCCGGATAGTAGGCCGCGATGTTGCCACGCGGGATCTGGTAGATCACCACCACAAAACCGGTCACGCAGCGCTCGCGCCCATCGTTGCAGATGGCCGCCATGTCGACCCGATCCCCTTCGGCAAAGCCAAGCTGGCGAGCATCCGCCTCGTTCATGAACACCACGTTGCGCTGGCCCTTGATGCCGCGGTAGCGATCGTCCATGCCATAGATGGTGGTGTTGTATTGATCGTGAGAGCGCAGGCTCTGCAGCAGCAACACCGGCTGATCCACCATCTGCTCGGCATGGCGGGTACACTCCGGCAGCACAGAGTGCGGCAGGGTGCAGGCACTAAACTCGGCGCTGCCGCTGGCGGTATTCCAGGTCAGTAGCGCCGCGGAGTTATCGAGATGAAAACCGCACGGCTGCTGGATACGGGCATTGAAATCGGCAAAACCGGCGATGGTCTGCTCGATGAGATCGCGAATACGGCCATAGTCATCGCGCAGGGCCAGCCAGTCGACCCGCTCGCTGCCCACGGTGGCATGAGCCATCCGCGCCACTATGTCGGTTTCGGAGAGGCAGAGCGGCGACACCGGCTCGGCCGCGCCGGTCGAGGCGTGCACCATGCTGAAGGTATCCTCCACCGTGATCTTCTGGTTGCCGCTGCGCTGGATATCGAGCTCGGTGCGACCAAGACAAGGCAGGATCAACGCCGCCTTGCCCACCTGCAGATGGCTGCGGTTGAGCTTGGTGCTGATCTGCACGTTGAGCTCGGCCTTTTTCATCGCCCCGTAGGTGAAGTCGGTATCGGGCGCCGCTGCCGCCAGGTTGCCACCCAGGCAGATGAGCACCTTGCTCTTGCCCTCGTCCAGCGCCTTGAGCGCTTCGTAAACGTTGTGACCACGAGCCCGTGACAAACTCACCTGCAGGTGACGCTCAAGCCGGTCGATGAAGGCGGCGGTGGGCTTTTCGTTGATCCCCATGGTGCGGTTGCCCTGCACGTTGCTGTGGCCCCGTACCGGACAGAGCCCCGCCCCCGGCTTGCCAATCTGGCCGCGCATCAGGTGCAGGTTGACGATTTCACGGATGGTATCGACCGAATGCAGATGCTGGGTCACCCCCATGGCCCAGCAGCTGATGATGCGCTGGCTTGCGGCAAACACCCGGGCGGCCTGCACGATGTCGGCGCGAGTCAGGCCGGACTGCTGCTCGATCGCCGCCCAGTCGGTGGCCCGCACCTGCGCCTCGTACTCGGCAAAGTGGCGGGTGTGGCGGGCGATGAAGTCGCGATCCACCGCCTCTGGCGCCTCTTCCAGGATGTACTTGGCCATGCCACGGATGGCGGCCATGTCGCCCCCCAGCTTCGGCGTCAGGTACTGGTGGCTGATGGTGGTGGCCGCCGGGGTCAGCAGCTCGAGCGGGCTCTGCGGGCTGGCGAAGCGCTCGAGGGCCACCTCTTTCAAGTTGTTGAAGCTGACGATCTTGCAGCCGCCGCGCGCCGCCTGGCGCAGGGCATTCATCATGCGTGGGTGGTTGGTGCCCGGATTCTGGCCATAGACAAACACCGCATCGGCCTGGTCGAAGTCATCCAGCACCACAGTCCCCTTGCCGATGCCGACCGACTGGATCAGCGCCACCCCGCTCGCCTCATGGCACATGTTGGAGCAGTCGGGGAAGTTGTTGGTACCAAACAGGCGGCCAAACAGCTGATAAAGATAAGAAGCCTCGTTGCTGGCACGCCCCGAGGTATAGAATTCCACCTCGTCCGGGCTATTCAGCCCCTTGAGGGTGTCGGCAATCAGGGCGAAGGCATCGTCCCAGCTTACCGGCTCGTAGTGATCGGTCGCCGGGTTGTAGCGCATCGGCTCGGTCAGTCGTCCCTGATACTCGAGCCAGTAGTCACTCTGGGTGGCCAGCTGGCGCACCGAGTGGGCCGCGAAAAACTCGGCCCCCACCGTCTTGCCGGTGGATTCCCAGGCCACCGCCTTGGCGCCGTTTTCACAAAACTGGAAGGTGCCGTGGTCGTTGTCCCCCCAGGCACAGCCCGGGCAGTCGAAGCCGTCGGTCTGGTTGACCCGCAGCAGGTTCTTGATGTTCTGACGGGTCTTCTGGCTGCGCAGCACCTGTTTCATGGTGGATTGCAGGGACGAAAAACCGCCGGCTTTGGCGGGCTTTTCAATATGACTCATGGCACTCTCCGATGGGATCCGCCGGGCGATAGCTCGAATAGCTGACCGGGGCATCAAACTTGGGAATATGAACGACGTTGAGGTTGTATTTGAAGGCCAGCCTGACCGCCAGCTGGCTGGGCGATGCCAGACAGATAAGATGACGGGCGCCGAAGCGGGCGGCTTTTTGCACCAGCTCGCTGCCACAGCGGCTGGTCACCACCAGGGTGTCGCACGCACTTTGCTGACGCAGCAGCAGGCCAATCAGCTTGTCGAGGGCATTATGGCGCCCGATATCTTCCCGGCAATGCAGGATCCGCCCCTCGGCATCCAGCGCCAGCGCCGCATGCAGGGCGCCGTGTTGCTGACCCTTGAGCTGCCACTGGGCAATCTGCGGGCGCAGCCCCGCCAGCAAGACCCCATCCGGCGGCGGCGTCAGTGGCAATACCGGCAGTGCGGGCAGCGCCTGCTCCACCGCCGCCACGCCGCAGATGCCGCAACCGGTCGCCCCGGTCAGCCGGCGCTTGTGCCGGGCCAGGGCAGCCAGGGAGCGGTTGGCGATGGTGATGTCGAGCACCATCCCCTGCTCGGCTGGCGCGATCTGGATGTCATGGACCTCGTGGTTGTGCCGGATGATCCCCTCGCCAAACAGAAAACCGATGGCAAAGTCGTCGAGATCGTCCGGGGTCGCCATCATCACCGCATGGTTGATGCCATTGATGTTGATGGCAACGGCTACCTCCTCCACCAGATGATCCAGTGAAGGCGAAGCAGGCAAATTGACGGGGATGTCGACGGGCGTGTAGGCAGGCATGCAGGTTGGCCTAAAAATGCAAACTGCATTCAAGTTTAGAGAGGCGGCAGACGCAAAACCAATGAAATAAATCTATATGGCAATAGAGTTGTTCTATTGACTGCGTTTTTTCAATTGATTAATTTTTAGGTTCATCCTCGCCTCCCGAATGATCATGAACATCAAGCAGCTGCACTATTTCCACGAACTGGCCAAACACCAGCATTTTGCCAGGGCGGCCAAGGCCTGCCACATCACCCAGCCGACCCTCTCGGCCAGCATCACGGCGCTGGAGAAGAACCTCGGCACCGATCTGGTGGTGCGCACCAGCCAGTTCGTCGCCCTCACCGAAGCGGGCGAGCTGGTACGCCAGTATGCCGAGCGGATGCTGCTGGAGCAGGAGGCGCTCAAGCAGGAGCTGGCGCTGTTTCATGGCGAGCTCTCCGGCACCCTGCGCATCGGCATCGTGCCCCAGTCCAATGTCGACATCATGCCGCTCATCGCCCGCTGCAAGCAGCGCTACCCCGACATCGTCATCCGTCTCTCGGTGCTCAGCAACGAAGCCCTGCTGTCACAGCTGGAGCTGCACCAGTGCGATATCGGGCTGGGGTTTGACGAGCCGCTCACCAGCGCCGCCAGACAGACCTTCCACCTCTATCCCCAGGGCAACAACCAGATGGCCGTGCTGATGAACCGCGACGAGGCGGATCAGCGCCTCCCCGGCGATGAGCTGACCCTGACGGCACTGCAGCAGCGGCCGCTGGTACTGCCCAGCCGCACCATGCAGTTTCGCAAGTATCTGGACCGCGCCGCCGAGCGGGCCGGCATCCGGCTTGACGTGGTGCTGGAAACCGACTCCCTGTTTCACCTGGTGAGTGCCGTGCGCCACCGGCTGGGCTGGGCCATCGTCAGTGCCGGCCTCGCCCGATCCGCCAGCAAGCTCTCGGATCTGGTCTGCCTGCCGCTGGCGCCGCAACGCGACATCGGCCATACCGCCTTCATCACCCGCCAGCACAGCATCACCCCCGCCATGCGCGCCTTCCTCGAGCTGGTGCAAGAGGCAGACGCCCCCCTTGAAAAATAAGGTGACGCCAACAGGCACACTTTTTTATATTTCTGCCATGACCAAAGGTGGCAGAAATATATACCTTCCCACTAAAAAACAACCGCAACGTGGTTAACAACAAGAGATAGACATTCAGAAAAATGATTGCTGTAATGAGGTAAATAAATGACAACTTAATCCCTATCCCGACTCCTTGAAATAGTTATTCCTCATTGAAAATGACTTTAACCAGGAGATAAAAACGTCGTATTCAATACGACAATCCGAGTTCTCAAACAAATCCAATTTAAATATTTAAAGCGACTATTCCATCGTTATTTCAAGGTTATTTGTGAAGCACCACACAATAACGACTTTTCCTCCCGCGTCCCATTTCCTCATATTGATGGCGATCAAGAATGATCATACCGTCTGGTCGGTATGATTGGGCCATGAACATCGAAACCCAACATAGAAAAAAAGACCCTGTACGTCTTTATCGACAACTGCTGGAGTCGGCCGCCACCATCGCCGGCCGGGACGGTATCGCCGCCCTGTCGTTGAACGCCGTTGCCTTTGAGGCCGGGGTGAGCAAGGGGGGCTTGCTGCACCACTTCCCCAACAAGCAGGCGCTGATCTTTGCCCTGTTTGCGCGCCTGCTGGCCATCATGGAAGAGGCCATCTCAGCACTGATGGCGGCAGACAAGACCGCCTACGGTCGCTTTACCCGTGCTTACCTGCACTATCTCTCTGCTCCTGAACTGACAGATACCCAGGAGAGCCGTCAGCTGATGGTGCTCTCGCTGGCCATGCCGGATGAGCCGGTGCTGCGACAATGCTGGCGTGACTGGATGCTGGCGCATCTGGCACAAGGGGATGAGCTGGATAATGGCCATATCGGCACCCTGGTACGTTATGCCGCAGACGGCATCTGGCTATCGGAATTGACCGAAGGGCGCACCATGAGCACCGAGCACCGTCAGGCGCTGGTCAAGACCCTGCATACTATGACGCTCCCCACGTGAAGCTGATGGATTGAGGCCGAGATGCGCTACCACATCAATGCCCGCTTCATTTATGACGCGACCGATGGCTCCCTGACTCAGCGGGAAAGCGTTGAGCCGGACAGCCAATTATCCATCACCGCCAATGCGCTGTTTTATTTTTTCTTGCGAAATACCGGGATAGTCAGCCGCGAGGAAGTGCTTAAAAAAGTTTGGGACGATAACGGATTAACCTCATCAAACAGCAACCTCAACCAATACCTGAGCATATTGCGCAAGGCTTTTCGCCACTACGATATCGACAATATCATCATCACGGTGTCGCGCGGTTATTTGCAGCTCAATCCCGAGGTCATCATCGAGCCTATTGAAAATGCGCCAGCATCGTCCATTGAAATAGTACCTTCGCCCTCCACGGTCGCCGCCGCCGAGCCGGCATTCGACCCTGCCGAATGGCCACTTCCCCTCACCCCCCGTTCACGCGGCATCTACTGGTACATCGCGGGGGGCTGCATGCTCGCATTTGCCCTCATGCTGCTGGCATTCGGTCTGTTGAATGGCCGTGAGCCACGCCCCGTCACCCTGACCGGGATCCCCAACAGCCAGTGCGAATTGCTGGCCAGCGACGAGATGCTGCGCTCGGTCAGCGCCACGACCTATGGTGAACATTTCGAGCAGGTGCGCCAGCGTTTGAATATCAGCTGCAAACCCGGCGAGCGTTTTTTGTTTTTCTACGGGGACAGACTGGAAACCAACGGCCTGGGCCGGGTATTTCTGGCTCACTGCGCCATGCATGAAGACAACCCGTTCAGCTATTGCGACAACTATTTCTACTACTCCTGGAAGCCGTGATGAGACTTGCGCCGCGTCCCTTCTTTCTTTTGTCCTGCTCAGTATTCCTAGCTGCGGCAGTCTATGCCTGCTACCAGCTGCCCAGCGAAAATGATGGCGTCATGAGCTGCGCCACCAAAGGCATCATGCGCTTTGAGGACATGAACAAAGAGAACGTCAACGGCAACATCCACTTCAATTTCGGCCGCCAAGGGAAAGGCTCCATGGTGGTTGAAGGCTATACCGATTCGGCCGCAGGCTGGCTCTACCTCCAGCGCTACGTCACGTTTACCTACAGTAGCAACCGGGTCTCCGCCACCGAGCGTCAGTACCGCATCAACAAATGGGAAGCGAGCGCCTCCTCCATCGATCAATCGCCGGATGTCATCTTCGACTACTTCATGCGCGAGATGTCCGACAGTCACGATGGGCTGTTTCTGAGCGCCCAGCGGCTCAATCAGCAGGCCATACTGCTGAGCTCCATCAACTCGCCGCTCTGGATCTGCACCCTCAAATCCGGCAGCGAACTGAACTAGTCCCGGCAATACGCCGGTGGTCCCGACCCAAGCGTCGATGACGCACACATATCGCCCGGCCCCCGCAACCTGACCCGCGCAAGCCCCTGATGACTCAGCCCTGATTCGGCCTGCCCCCCTTCCCCCGACTGCACATCCGTACCGACAAGACGCCCCTTGCGCATCACCAGGCAGGACCGGTTCCCGCTACTTTTCCAGCCTGTCCCATCCACTCTCGCGCCGGCATCCACATGACTCGCGCCCCGCTCTCAATGCCACCTCCCCCCATTTGACCCGCCGTCACCGCCCTTATCTCGCCTTCCCGTCACACACCGCTCGGTTTTTACATTTAGCGTCGCCGGCAAAACATGAGCTCCGCCACAGTTAGCAGCCGGCCAAATTACCTCTCGGCCCCCATTACACAACAACTCATTAACATCGACCAACGATCTTTTCCCGGGCCTGAATTCGGCCTTATGCAAGGTGAAAACAGCCTCGTGGTCGCAGCATAAATAGATAAATACGGCTTATAAAAATCATAAATCCAGAACAACAAACTAAATATCTCAATTTTACAGATTCAAATTCCACAAATGCCGCCAGTACCTATAGTGGCGATTGAACGCCGCAACCGTGGCTCAACGCCGTGACACAGACGGAGTTCCTTAACCACACCACACAATCTGTTCTGAGGAGATCACCATGGGTGACGCATTGGGGCTTATCGAAACCAAAGGTCTGGTGGCCTGCATTGAAGCCGCGGATGCCATGTGCAAATCCGCCAACGTGGAGCTGATCAGCTATGAAAACATCGGCTCCGGCCTGGTCACCGTCATGGTGAAGGGGGATGTCGGCGCGGTGAAAGCGGCGGTGGATTCCGGCGTGGAGTCGGCACAGCGCATCGGTGAAGTGGTGACCTCGCTGGTCATCGCCCGTCCGCACAACGACATCAACAAAATCGTCATTAAACACAAGGCTTGAGGCCGGGAGATCGCAAATGGGTGATGCATTGGGTTTGATTGAAACCAAGGGCCTGGTGGCCTGCATTGAAGCGGCGGATGCCATGTGCAAAGCCGCCAACGTCGAGCTGATCGGCTATGAGAACGTCGGCTCTGGCCTGGTCACCGCCATGGTGAAAGGCGACGTGGGGGCCGTGAAAGCCGCGGTGGACTCCGGCGTGGAATCCGCACAGCGCATCGGTGAAGTGGTGACCTCGCTGGTCATCGCCCGCCCGCACAACGACATCAGCAAGATTGTCGCCCACTACAAAATTGCCGAATAACGGGAGAGAACATGATGAAAGAAGCGCTTGGTCTGATTGAGACCAAAGGTCTGGTGGCCTGCATCGAAGCGGCAGATGCCATGTGCAAGGCCGCCAACGTCGAGCTGATCGGCTATGAGAACGTCGGCTCTGGCCTGGTCACCGCCATGGTGAAAGGCGACGTCGGCGCGGTCAATGCGGCGGTGGATTCCGGTGTGGAAGCGGCGAAACGCATTGGCGAAGTGGTCACCTCTCGCGTCATCGCACGCCCGCACAACGACATCGAAAAAATCGCGGCGCAGCACAAGGCATGACCTGAGAGGGCACGCCCCGCCCGCACTTTTTTAGTCTGATGAAGGATAGATTCATGATTGAACTCGATACCGATTTGCTCTCCCGCCAGAACGCGAGAGAACTGGTGCGCAACGCCAAACAGGCGCAGGTGATTATGGCCACCTTTTCGCAGCAGAAAATCGACGCCATCGTGAAGAACGTGGCCGAAGAAGCCGCGCGCCATGCCGAAACGCTGGCGAAAATGGCCGCAGAAGAGACCGGTTTTGGCAACTGGCAAGACAAGGTGCTGAAAAACCGGTTCGCTTCGCTGCACGTTTACGATGCCATCAAAGAGATGAAGACCGTCGGGATCATTCATGACGATCAGGCGAAAAAAGTGATGGACGTGGGCGTGCCGCTGGGCGTGATCTGCGCGCTGGTACCCTCCACCAACCCCACCTCCACCATCTTCTACAAAACCCTGATCGCCCTCAAGGCGGGCAATGCCATCATCTTCTCGCCGCACCCGGGCGCACGCCAGTGCAGCTGGAAAGCCATCGAAATCGTCAAGCGCGCCGCCGAAGCCGCCGGTGCCCCGGCGGGCATCGTGGACGGTGTCACCCAGCTGACCCTGGAGGCCACCTCCGAGCTGATGCACAGCAAGGACGTGTCGCTGATCCTGGCAACCGGTGGCGAAGGCATGGTGCGCGCAGCCTATGCCTCCGGCACCCCGACCATCAGTGGCGGCCCGGGCAACGGCCCGGCCTTTATCGAGCGCAGCGCCGACATTCACCAGGCGGTGAAGGACATCATCACCAGCAAGACCTTCGACAACGGCGTGATCTGCGCCTCCGAACAGTCGATCATCGTCGAACGCTGCATCTACGACGAGGTTCATCGCGAGCTGGCGGCCCAGGGCGCCTACTTCATGAACGAAGACGAAGCCGCCAAGATGGCCGCCCTGCTGCTGCGCCCGAACGGCACCATCAACCCGAAAGTGGTGGGCAAGACGGCGCTCCATCTCAGCCAGCTGGCCGGTTTCAGCGTCCCCCCCAGCACCCGCGTGCTGGTGGCCGAGCAGACCACCGTCTCCCACTGCAATCCCTACTCCCGTGAAAAGCTCTGCCCGGTGCTCGGCCTCTACGTGGAAGAGGAGTGGCGCGCCGCCTGTCATCGGGTGGTTGAGCTGCTGACCAACGAAGGACTGGGCCACACCCTGGTGATCCATACCCGCAATCAGGACGTGATCCGCCAGTTCAGCCTGGAAAAACCGGTCAACCGGATCCTGATCAACACCCCCGCCGCCCTCGGCGGCATCGGTGCCACCACCAACCTCACGCCGGCACTGACCCTCGGCTGCGGTGCCGTCGGCGGCGGCTCCAGCTCCGACAACGTCGGCCCGATGAACCTGCTCAACATCCGCAAGGTGGGTTATGGCGTGCGCACCATCGAAGAGCTGCGCGCCCCCATCCAGCCGGTTGCAGTGCAGCCCGCCAGTGCCGCCCCGGCCGCGCCCCAGCCCTGCAGCATCCTCGACGATGCCCGCTTCACTGCCTCGGCGCCGGCCTGCCACAGCGCGGACGACCGCTTTGCCGGCGCTACTGCCTCGGCCGGCGGCGAGATCAGCGAGCAGAACGTGGAGCGGGTCATCCGTCAGGTGCTTGAGCGCCTTGGCAAGTAACCCATTGAGATAAGGCGATAAAAACCATGATTCTCGCAAAGGTAACCGGACATGTCGTCGCCACGCAGAAATGCGATGAGCTGCGTGGCAGCAATCTGCTGCTGATCACCCAGCTGGACGATCAGCAGCAACCGATGAAGGACCGCTCCTGGGTCGCCGTCGACAGTGTCGGCGCAGGCATGCACGACGTCGTACTGGCCGAGGAGTACCTCGCGCTCAACAGAGACCGCTACAAGGCCATGTCGGTGGTCGCCATTGTCGAGAAGGTGTTTCGGGACGCTTGAGGAGTGAATGACCCAATGAGTGAATTTTTGCTGAAACCCCGGATCCGCTTCGGTCAGGACGCCCTGTCCGCCCTGGCCGAAGTACCCGCCCGCCAGGCGCTGCTGGTCACCGATCAGATGATGGTGAAGGTTGGCCTGGCCGACCGGGTGACGCAGATCCTGCGCCAGCGCGGCATCCCGTTCCAGTGCTGGGACGATGTAGTGGCCGATCCGGACATCACCACGGTCGTGCGCGGCATGAAGCTCATGGATAGCTGCTATCCGGATCTGGTGATCGCGCTGGGCGGCGGTTCGGTGATTGATGCAGCCAAAGCGGTCATGTTCGCCCTGGCGCAAACCCGCCCGAACCTGGGGCGCGAGCGCCCCTGCTTCGTGGCCATCCCGACCACCAGCGGCACCGGTTCGGAAGTGACCAGCTTCTCGGTGGTCAAGGCCCGCAGCGAGAAGCTGGTGCTGGTCGACCCGTCATTGCTGCCGGATATCGCCATTCTCGATCCGTCGCTGGTGGCATCGGTACCGCCCGCCATCACCGCCGACACTGGGATGGACGTGCTGTGCCACGCGCTGGAGGCCTATGTCTCCCGGGCGGCCAGCGACTTTTCCGACGCATTGGCGGAGAAGGTGGTGCAGCAGGTCTTTCGCTACCTGCCCGCCTGCTGGCGCGACGGTCACGATCTGCTGGCGCGGGAGAAGATGCACAACGCCTCCTGCATGGCGGGCATGGCCTTCACCAACGCCTCGCTCGGCATCACCCACAGCCTGGCCCATGCCCTCGGCGGCGTGTTCCGCGTCCCGCACGGGCGTGCCAACGCGCTCCTCATGGCGCAGGTCGTGGCATGGAACGCCGATCATGACGGGCTGTGTGATACCCAGGCCGCCCACAAGTATGCCCGCCTGGCCCACCTGCTGGACCTGCCCGCCAATACGCCACGCGAGGGGGTCAACAGCCTGCTGGTGGCCATCCAGGCGCTCAAAGAGGAGATGAAGATGCCGGCCGGCATTGGCGATACCGGCCTCCTCGCAGCCGATTTCGACCAGCGGCTGGCGGAGATGGTCAGCCAGGCGCTGCGCGACAACTGCACTCCGACCAACCCGCGCGCACCGGATGCCCGGGCATTGACCGAACTCTATCGCAAGGCATGGTGCGGCACTCTCGCCGCCGGCCACTAAGAACAAGAACTGGAGAACCTACCTCATGGCACACTACAGCTTAACGCCGCGCGTCAACGTGCTGGCTGAACGTTTACTGGCGCACACCAGCACCCTGTGCACTGAACACGCCACGATTTTGAGCGGGCTGGATGGCGACATCGCGGGCATTCCCGCCGCCGTCAAACCGGCACGCCGCTTTTACGAGCTGATGCGCCAGCTGCCGCTGACCATCAGTGCCGACGAGTTGATTGTCGGCAACCAGACCCGTACCCCGCACGGCGCCATTTTCCACGACGAAAGTGCCGGGCAGCGCCCGTCCACCTTCCAGTTCCTGAATCTGAACAGCGCCATCGACTCCCCCGACTACAAGCTGGTGGTGGAGAAGGGCGTGCTGGCCATCAGGCAGCAGCTGGAAGAGAAAACCCGCGCGCTGGGCAGCGCCGTCAGCCGCAGCGGCATGGACGAAGTCAACGGCTGCCGCGCCGCCATTCACGCCTGCGACGCCCTGATGGCACTGGCACAGAACCTGGCCAACAGCGCCGAAACCCTGGCCGCCGCCGAAACCAACCCGTTCCGCCAGGCCGAGCTGCGCGACAGCGCCGCCATTTTGCACCATGTACCAGCCCACCCGGCACGCAACTTCAAAGAGGCCTGCCAGTCGTTCTACCTGTTCCAGCTGGCGCTTCAACTCGACAACGGCAGCTATGCGGTCAACCCGGAAGGGGCCGACAAGGCGCTGCTGCCCTACTTCCAGCGCGACATCGCCAACGGCGCGCTGACCGAGCAGCAGGCGTACGAGATCGTCGAGTGCCTGTGGTTCAAGCTGGCAGAGCTGAGCGAAGTGCGCGCCACCTGCGCCATCGACGGCTACCCCATGTTTGATGCTCTGCTGCACGGCGCCAGCCTGGAGCAGGCGAGCATCAACCCGCTCTCCGAGATGTTCCTCTGCGCCCAGCAAAACCTGAGCGCCCTCAAGCTGCCGGTTCGCCTCTTTCGCGCAGTGCAGCACGTCTCTGCCGCCCCGTTCGCCGCCTGTGCCGATACGCCGGTGATGGAGGGGCTGACACCGCGCCTGCAGCGCCTGCGCAACCACTATCTGACCGTGCGCCCCAGCGTCTCCATCTACCGGGCACTGGCCTTTACCGAGGTCGTCAAGGCCAACCCTGGCATGCCGACCATCTTGCTGCGGGCCAAGGCATTCCGTCACGCCAGTGAAACCGCCCCCATCCTTATCCAGAACGACGAGCTGATCGTCGGCCACCCGTGCGGCAAGCCGCGCGCCGGCGCCTTCTCGCCGGACATTGCCTGGCGCTGGGTACGCGACGAGCTCGATACCATGAGCACCCGCCCGCAAGATCCCTTTGAAATCAGCGAGGCGGACAAGAAAACCATCCGCGAAGAGATAGTGCCGTTCTGGGAAGGTCGCTCGCTGGACGAGATCTGCGAAGCGCAGTACCGGGAAGCCGGCGTCTGGGCCTTCAGCGGCGAGACCTTCGTCAGCGACCTCTCCTACCACCAGATCAACGGGGGTGGCGACACCTGCCCGGGCTACGACGTGCTCTTGTTCACCAAGGGGATGAACGGCATCAAGGCCGACGCCCAGGCCCATCTCGACCAGCTGAGCATGGAGAACCCGGACGACATCGATCGCATCTACTACTACAAGGCAGCGATCGAAACCTGCAAAGGGGTGGTCAACTACGCCCGCCGCATCGCGGCCCATGCCCGCGAACTGGCGGCCAAAGAGCAGGATGCCCAGCGCCGCGCCGAGCTGCTGACCATCGCCGAGGTGAACGAGAACGTGCCGGCCAACCCGCCCAAGACCCTGCAAGAAGCGCTGCAGAGCATCTGGACGGTGGAGTCGCTGTTCGAGATCGAAGAGAACCAGACCGGTCTGTCACTCGGTCGGGTCGACCAGTACTGCTACCCCATGTTCGAAGCGGATATTCGCGAGGGTCGTCTGACCCATGAAAGCGCGCTCGAGCTGATGCAAGCCTTCATCATCAAGTGTGCCGAGCTGATGTGGATGTCGAGCGAGCTGGGGGCGAAATACTTCGCCGGCTACCAGCCCTTCATCAACCTGACCGTGGGCGGCCAGAAGCGCAGCGGCGGCGATGCCTGCAACGATCTGACCTACCTCATCATGGATGCCGTGCGGTTCGTGAAGGTCTATCAACCGTCGCTGGCCTGCCGCATTCACAACCAGTCACCGCAGAAATACATGGAGAAGATCGTCGACGTCGTGAAGGCGGGGATGGGCTTCCCGGCCTGCCACTTTGACGACTCCCACATCAAGATGATGCTGCGCAAGGGCTTCGACTTTGAAGACGCCCGCGACTACTGCCTGATGGGCTGCGTCGAGCCGCAAAAGTCGGGGCGCATCTATCAGTGGACCTCCACCGGTTACACCCAGTGGCCCATCGCCATCGAGTTCGTGCTCAACCGGGGACGCATGGTGCTGTTCGACAGCCATCAGGGGCTGGATACCGGCGACCTGCGCGAGCTGCGCACCTTCGAGCAGTTCGATGCGGCGGTGAAACAGCAGATTGCCCACATCGTTCGCCTGTCGGCCATCGGCACCGTGATCAGCCAGCGCGTGCACCGCGACGTGGCGCCTAAACCGCTGATGTCACTGCTGGTGGAAGGCTGCATGGAGAAGGGCAAGGACGTCGCCGCCGGTGGCGCCGTGGTCAACCACGGTCCAGGCCTCATCTTCTCTGGGCTGGCGACCTATGTCGACTCCATGGCGGCAATCCGCAAGCTGGTGTTCGAGGAGCAGAGATACACACTCGAACAAATTCGCGATGCCCTGCTGGCCAACTTCGAAGGGTTCGAAGCGCTGCGCCGCGACTGCCTCAATGCGCCCAAGTACGGCAACGACGACAACTACGTCGACCAGTACGCGCTGGATATCACCGAGTGGACCGAGCGAGAGTGCCGCAAGTACAAGATGCTCTACTCCACCCTGAGCCACGGCACCCTCTCCATCTCCAACAACACCCCCATCGGCGAGCTGACCAACGCCACGCCGAACGGGCGCCTGGCCTGGATGCCGCTCTCCGACGGTATCAGCCCGACCCAGGGGGCGGACAAGCAGGGGCCGACGGCCATCATCAAGTCCGTCAGCAAGATGAACGTGGAGACCATGAACATCGGCATGGTGCATAACTTCAAGTTCCTCAAGGGACTGCTGGATACCCAGGAGGGACGCCATGGCCTCATCACCCTGCTGCGCACCGCCTCCATCCTCGGCAATGGCCAGATGCAGTTCAGCTATGTCGACAACGAAGTGCTGAAAAAGGCGCAGCAGGAGCCGGAGAAGTACCGCGACCTCATCGTGCGCGTCGCCGGCTACAGCGCCTATTTCGTCGAGCTGTGCAAAGAGGTGCAGGACGAGATCATCAGCCGCACCGTGATTGAGAAGTTCTGATCGATGCGTTGATAACCCGTCTTTCTTAATCGCAAAAATAACCGGAAGTACTCCGTGATGGCAGGTCGCAAATAATGCGACTGCGGCCTGCCACATCCGGAGAGGAGGCAAGCGTGATCGCAAATAATGAATTAACCGGCCGCATATTCAATATCCAGAAATATTCGATATATGACGGCGATGGCATTCGCACGCTGGTTTTTTTCAAGGGCTGCAACCTTCGCTGTCCCTGGTGCGCCAACCCTGAAGGGCTCAGCAGCCAATTTCAGGTGATGTTTTCGCACGACAAATGCATCAACTGCGGTGACTGTGTGAATGTCTGTCCGGCCGGAGTCCATTACCGGGCCGAGGAGAACGGCAGCATGAAACACTTCGTCGATCGCAATAAGGATTGCATCGGCTGCCGCAAATGCGAAGAGGTCTGCACCCAGCATGCGCTGGATATCATGGGCAAGGATGTCACCGTCAGCGAACTGATGGAGATCATCATGCAGGACTATGACTTTTACATCTCCTCCGGCGGTGGCGTCACCATCGGCGGCGGCGAGATGAGCCTGCAGACCGACTTTGCCGTCGCGCTGTTTAGCGTATGCAAGAAGATGATGATCAATACCGCCATCGAGACCCAGGGCACCACCTCGCTGGCCAATTACCAGCAGCTGGCGCCCGTCACCGATACCTTTTTGTTCGATATCAAGCAAATCAACAGCGAACAGCATAAGGCGATGCTGGGTATCGGCAATGAAGGTATTCGCCGCAATCTGGAATGGTTGGTTGATTACGGCGCCAAGGTGATTGTGCGCATGCCGCTCATCCGTGGATATAACGATTCATGGGATGCCATTACCGGCGCCATCGAATATGTACAGAAATTGGCAAAGCGGGGAAATATCCTGCGGATCGACATGCTGCCGTACCACCAGCTGGGCCGCAAGAAATATGAGCGGCTGGATATGCCCTACCCGATTGCGCAAGACCCCTCTTACACGCCGGACGAATTGGATCGGCTGGAGGCCTTCTTTGCACAATTTGATTTCGATATTCGCTTGGTCCGCCATTAACAGGAGTCGACGATGAAAAGTTTGGGCGTAATTGAAACGCGAGGATTGGTCGCCGCCATTCAGGCGGTGGACGCCGCCTGCAAAGCGGCAGGCGTCAGCTGCATCGGCTATCGCAAGGTGGGTTCCGGGCTGGTGAGTGTCTGCTTCGAAGGGGAGATCAGCGCCATCCACACCGCCATCGAGCGTGGCGTCGCGGTGGCCGCCACCATCGACCAGCAGGTCCATTCCCTGGTGATTGCTCGTCCGGAGCCTAGCGCGGTAGCGGCGCTCGGCAACCTCAAGGGCTACCCGCCGCGCGCACCGGCCGGCACCAAGAAGGAGATGACTACCGCAACAAGCGCTGTGCCGGCCCTATCACCGGAAAGCGGTGCCGATACCGAACCGGCCACGCCACCTGCCAGCCAGCCAGCCGCGGATCAGGCGGAAGACCGACAGGGCGCGGCAAGAAAAGGGAAGAAAGCATGATCGATCCCCAGCTGCATCAAAAGATCGCCGCCCGTCTGAGCCTGGTCAGCCCAGCGATCCCGGTCGGCATCTCGAATCGCCACGTTCACCTGGCACAACAGGATGTGGAGGCCCTGTTCGGCAAGGGCTACACCCTGACGCCGCTCAAACTGCTGCGCCAGCCGGGCCAGTTTGCCGCCGAAGAGTGCGTCACCGTGGTCGGTCCCAAGGGCTCGCTGACCCGGGTACGGGTACTCGGCCCGACCCGGCCGGTTTCACAGCTGGAGATCTCCCGCGCCGACTGTTTCACCCTCGGCATCAAGGCGCCGGTCCGTGAGTCAGGCCAGCTGGAAAATACCGGCAGCGCGCTGCTCATCGGCCCCGCCGGCCATGTGGAGTTGCGCTCCCAGGTGATCTGCGCCTGGCGCCATATCCACCTCTCGCCACAAGATGCCCGCCAGCTGAACGTGACCCACGGTCAGAAGGTGAGGGTGCGCAGCGACGGCGAGCGCCAGTTGACCTTCGATGAGGTGGTGGTGCGGGTACGCGATGATTTCGCGCTGGAATTTCACATCGACACCGAAGAGGCCAACGCCGCCGGACTGAAAAACGGCGCGCAGGTCAGGCTGCTCGGCTAACGGAGATCCCCATGACCGACGAACAGATTGAACGCCTGGTCGAACAGATGCTCAGGCGCCTGCAGCCGCCACTGCTGGTGATGGTGACCGCGGCTCAGGGCTATCGGCAGGCCATTCGAAACCGTCTGGCCGGCAGTGGGCAGCCCCTGCAGCTTGCGCTGGCAGCAGAGATCGAGGATGGCGCGCTGTGGCAACCGCTGGGGGAGACAGTGCCGGCCAACGTCTGGCAACAGGCCCTGCCGCCCGCCCCCTATCGCGCGCTGGTGCTGCCCTTTCTCGACTACCCGCTGGCGATGGATCTGCTGAGCGGCTCGCTGCAAAGCCCCGTCGCCCGGCGGCTGCACGATGCCCTGCTAAGCGGCTTGCCGGTGCTGGCGCTGCGCTATCACTGCGATCCCGCCAGCGAGCTGAACCAGCTGCTGGGGGCGCAACCGGGCACGCCATACGCCGGGCACATGCAGGCGGCGCTCAGCCGTCTGGGCGAGATCGGTGTTGTGCTGTGCACCATGAATGAGCTGCTGGAGAGGCTGGCACCGGCGAACGACGCGGCCCCGGTGCCGGCGGGCACGGCGCGCCGTTATCTCACGGTCAGCGATGTTGAGAAGGATCCGGCGCTGGCACAGACGGCCGAGGCCCAGCTGACCGATGCCGCCATCGATTTTTTGAAAAGCAGAAGAAAAGAAAAACAACCTTACCTTAAATAACAAACCCGGAGTTTAACTTATGTCTTCAAAAACAAAATGTTGGCTATGGATGCTGCTGGTGATCGTGTCCGAAACCTCGGCCACCTCCACTCTCAAGATGTTTGGCAGCAGTGAAGGAACCACCAAGATGCTCCTGCTCGGTCTGCTCGTGCTGCTCTATTGCACCTGCTACTACTCCCTCTCCCGCGTGGTAAAAGACATCCCCGTTGGGCTTGCCTACGCCACCTGGTCCGGCACCGGCATCCTGGTGGTCTCCACCCTGGGGATGGCGTTTTACGGCCAGCACCCGGACACCGCCGCCATGATCGGCATGGCCGTCATCGCCAGCGGCATCGTCATCATGAACCTGTTCTCCAAGATGGGCAGCGAAGAGGGCGCCGATGCCTCCGCCGAGCCGCTCACTCCTCCCATGAACAACAACATCGCCAACTGACACAAAAGGAATGACCCATGTTTAATTTCGGATTTTTATGGCTGGCGCTCTCTATTGGCTCTGAAATCACCGGTACCTCGATGATCAAGAAGACCAACGGTTTCAGCAGACTGGGGCCATCCATACTGGTCGTCTGCGCCTACAGCCTGTGCTACTTCGCCCTCACCCGCGCCATGAGCACCATTCCGGTCGGGGTGGCCTATTCGCTCTGGTGCGGCTTCGGCATCGTCGGGGTCACCATCTGCTCGATGCTCCTCTACAAGCAAAAACCGGATCTGCCCGCCATCCTGGCGATGGCGCTGATCATCTCGGGCGGGGTGATCATGAATGTCTTCTCCAGCATGTAACGCCGTGACAAGACCCTGGCAGTGGCGCTCTGCCCCTGCCACCGGCGCGCCGGCATGCCAGCCCTGACACGCCCTGCCGGGTAACAAGCCGGCAAGCGTGCAAATAGAGAAAGGCCCAAGCTGTCTGGCAGCTTGGGCCTTGAAGATGGCGGAGAGACAGGGATTCGAACCCTGGGTGGCATTGCTGCCACAATTGATTTCGAGTCAATCCCGTTCGGCCACTCCGGCATCTCTCCACGGGGCATCATTGTTACCGGAGCCGCCTCTGGAAATCAACTTGAATCTCTTTAAAGATCAAACGACTGCACATAAAACCAGCAGATGAGCACGCGCCCGGTGGCGAGATGCTCTCCGCTGTCGTACCTGCTGTCGCTGCAGCACTGACGCCGAGACACTCCCCCTACACCGGTGTCGCCGGCGCTACTCGCCACTCATCCCCTCTCCCACCGCTCTCCAAGCATGCTGTTCATTGCAGGTTATGCTGCCTTGCATTAAAAACAGGCAAGAAACGGTCAAAATGATGGATTGCCATGTCCGGACCCGGCTGTAACCCTGGCCGGCCAAGCTGGCAATCGTCACCCGTTTGACTGACAATTTCCCCCTTTTACTCAAGGCGGTCGCCTCGCGGCCCCCTCATCTCAATCAGACAGGAAGTACATGTTCATAGCACGAACCCTCTCATTGCTGGCGCTAACCGCCAGCCTGCTGACGGCTCCGGTCCTCGCCACCACCTATCCGCTGCCCCCGGCAGGCAGCCGCCTGCTCGGCGAACTGGAGGACTACATAGTCCAGCCAGATGAACATCTTGAGCTCATCGGCAAGCACACCCAGATTGGTTTTCTGGCGCTGCTCGAAGCCAATCCAGGGGTCGATCCCTATTTGCCCAAGCCGGGCACCCGGCTGACCCTGCCGACCCAGATGCTGCTGCCGGACGTGCCTCGCGAGGGTATCGTCATCAATCTGCCGGAGCTGCGCCTCTACTATTTCCCGAAAGGCAAAAACGAGGTGATGGTGCTGCCCATCGGGATCGGTGACATAGGGCGAGAGACGCCGGAGATGACCACCACGGTGATCGCCAAGAATCCCAATCCGACCTGGGTGCCCGGCCCCATGGTGCGCAAGTCCTGGCTCGAGCAAAAAGGGATCACCCTGCCGGCGGTAGTGCCACCCGGTCCCGACAATCCCCTCGGCAAATTCGCCATGCGCCTCGGTTATGGCAAGCAGGACTACCTCATCCACGGCACCAACAAGGATTTTGGCGTCGGTCTGCGGGTCAGCGCCGGCTGCATTCGGTTGCGCCCCGACGATATCGAGGCCCTGTTCAAGATTGTTCCCATCGGCACTCAGGTGCGGGTCATCAACCAGCCGGTCAAAACCGCCATCGAGCCTGATGGCCGTCACTGGCTGGAGGTGCACTCACCGCTCTCTCGCACCGAACTGGAGCTGGAGCAGGGCGCCCCGCTGATCCTCTCCCCCGAGGTGGAAGCCTTCATCGCCAAACCGGAAGTCGATGGTGACAAGGCCGCCCGCGTGCTAAACAGCAAGAACGGTATCCCCCGTCCCGTCAGCGGCTGATGGCCAACCATGTTCACGAGGATCTTCATGAGCTACCGCATTTTTTGTCTGCTGGCCCTGCTGCTGAGCCCGGCGGTATCGGCCGACATCCTCTGGATGGACAACGGTGACCGGCTGACCGGCACCATAGAGGAGATAGGCGACCAGCAAGTGCGCATCGCGCTCCCTTACAGCGCCCCCATCACCGTCAAGCGCGAAGCTGTCAAGCGCTGGCGCATCGAGAAGCAGGACAAACCCAAACCGACCGTCAAGACCGGCATTACCCTGCTGGCCCTGACGCCGGATGACCAGAAAGCCTGGTTGTGGAGCGGCAGCAGCGATCTGAACGTCAAGCTCAAGCACAGCGACAAGCAGACCAACAATGTCAACCTGAAGGCCTCCACCGAGGTGGCCAACCTCGACTGGCGCTATACGCTGGATGGGGAGTACATCTACGAGACTGCCAACAACGTCACCAACAGCCATGAGTACCGGCTCAAGCCCATGCTGGACTTCTTCTTCGATCAGCGCTGGTTTCTGCGCTCCGCCGTCGACTTTGAATATCAGATGCTGAGCCCCGAATACATGGATGTAGGTTATGTGGCCGGACCTGGTTACCGGTTCTGGAACGACAAGCGGCGACGGCTTGAGCTGATCAGCCAGGCCGGACTGGAGCGTTCCTACGTCAGGCCGGGTTATTGGGACAACTTCATCATCCCCGATATTTTCAATGACAGGATCATTAGCTATCCCCTGATGGGCCTTGGTTGGGACTACCGGCAACCCATTGCACTTTGGTCGGAGCAACTGGAGCTGTTCAGCAAGGGCACCTACAAGCGCTATCTGGACCAGCCCTCGCCCTACATCACCCGGGCGCAGGCCGTAAAAGGCAGCCTGGGGATGCGCTACTACTTCAACGACCACCTGCGCCTCTCCTGGTCGAGCGAGCTCGATTGGGAAGATGCCAGATTGGACTATCAAGGTGTTCAGACCCCCTTATCAGACAAAGAGTGGCGCCACCTGATAAGCCTGGGGGCCAGCTTCTAGCCCTCGGGGCAAGCCATGGATGTGTGAGTGGCGCCTACATAGAGGCAACATAGGCAAGTGCAACAAACCGCCATAAACAAAACAGGCTCACCGAGGTGAGCCTGTTTTTTTCAATACGGTTCGTGCCAGCGGGTGACACCGTCACCCCGTCAGAAGTAGATCCGGGTGACCGATTCAATGACGCAGCCTGGGCGACGAATGCCTTCGATCTCGACCTTGATCTCCTTGAGCAGCTCCAGCCCGCCCTTGATCGGGGTAACCCGAGCCAGCTTGGTGCGGGCGCGGATGTTGCTGTCCACCTTGATGGGGTACGGGAAACGTACCTGATCCAGGCCGAAGTTCACCACCATGCGGGCGGTCGGAAACTCGGGGGCGGCCTCGTTGATGCTGCCCGTCAACCGCGGCAACAACGCCAGGGTCAGGAAGCCATGGGCAATGGTGGTCTTGAACGGTGACTCGGCCGCTGCGCGCTCCGGATCGGTGTGGATCCACTGGTTGTCGCCAGTCACGGTGGCAAACTCGTTGATCATCTGCTGGCTGACCAGCAACCACTCGCCGACATGAGTCTCTTCGCCGATGCGCTCCTGCAAGGTGGAAAACAAGGCTGCTGCCTCGCCGCTGAGTTCGACGGCAGGGGTATCCAGCGGCACGGGCTGGCCGTTGACGACTTGCGCCGCGCCCTGCTGTTGCTGCGTGGACTGGCTGTCGCTCTGCAAATCCAGCACCCGGCCCAGCAGAGGGTGGAGGTGTGCCTTTTGCTGAAACTCACGCCAGTAGTCGCGGATCGCCGGAGAGAGCCAATCCTTGAGCTCAAAGGGGTGTTGCGCCAGTATTTCGCGCTTGCGCTTCAGAAAATCGACAACTTTCATGTACCGATCCCTATTCGATTCAAAGCCTGTAAAGAGGTCTAACCAGTCCTATTTTATGAAAGTTTCAACTGCAAGTGCAAAAAAATCTCAGCGTACAACTGTACCGAGGATGAAAGTGTTCACTAACATGCAGGCGCCAACCCAGGTACCACAAGGGGAAAAACGATTGTCATGGGTGCCGGGCATCGACCCAAACTGGCCACTGACGCTCCCCAAAAAACAGGGGCATACCATCGGCATGCCCCTTGTCGTCGTCCCGCTTCAGCCGGTTCAGGCGTTATCGTGCGCCATTGGCAACCACCACTGTTTGCTGGCCGCCTCGTCTTGGAAAGACCAAGCCAGGACCCGGCTGATCTTGTTGCCCTGGGCCATCTCGAGCACCCGCACCTGACGGGCCCCGACCCGGCTCAGCCCCTGCTTGGCCGCCGGCAGGTTCTCTTTTTTTGACACCAGCGAGCTGAACCAGAGGCACTGGCTGGCGAATGCCTTGCTCTGAGTGATCATGCTCGCCAGAAAGGCCGCCTCCCCCCCTTCGCACCAGAGCTCGGCCTTCTGGCCGCCGAAATTGAGCACCGGCTTGGCCGTCGCCGCCTTGCCCAGGTTGCGCAGCTTGCGCTCCGTACCCTTGCTCGCCTCTGCCAGTGAAGCATGAAAGGGAGGATTGCAGAGGGTCAGCGCAAAACGCTCGAGTGGCGCCACAATCCCCTGAAAGATGTCGCCGGCCTTGCCCTGCAGGCGGCATTCGATCTGGCTGCCCAGCCCGTTGCTCTTGGCCAGCAAGGTAGCGGCCTTGACCGACACCGGATCGATGTCGGAGCCGACGAAGCGCCAGCCATATTCGCGGACCCCCAGCAGTGGATAAATGCAGTTAGCACCGACCCCGATATCCAGCACCCGGACGCCCTTGCCGGTCGGCACCTTGCCGGCACTCTCGGCCAGCAGGTCGGCCATCCGATGCAGATAATCCACCCGCCCCGGAATGGGCGGGCAGAGATAACCGGCCGGTAGATCCCAATGCGCAATGCCATAGTGCAGCGCCAGCAACGCCTTGTTCAGCGCCTTGACGGCGGCCGGATCGGCAAAGTCCAGGGTCTGGGTGCCGTGCTCGTTGACGAACACGAAGGGTTGCAGCTCGGGGGTGCGCTGGCAGAGCGCATCGAAATCATAGGGAGCCTGATGGCGATTGCGTGGATGCAATCCGGATTTGCGGTCGGAATGAGTCTTCATGCTGGGCCTGCCGAGGAAAACGGGCCCACACTATAGTGACTTGGCCCCGGAAAGTCTAAATGACGGCCATAAAAAACCGGGCTGTCGAGCCCGGTTCAAGTGAGGTTGGAAAAACAGTCCGTACTGCGAGCCGTTTGTCCAGCCTGACTCAGATGTCGATCCGGCGTGCCTGCCAGAATTTGCTGCGCCAGTAGGAGCTGTCGAGCTTGGAGCGCGTTACCCCGGCGCGGGTGGAGGCGTGAATGAATTCACCATTGCCCACATAGATGCCGACATGATTGAGACGGCGATTGATCTTGAAGAAGACCAGGTCACCTTCGACCAGATCCTGCTTGGAAACGCGGGTGCCTTCATGGACTTGGGAGCGGGTATCACGGGGAAGTTCGATGCCGACGGCGTTGCGGAACACTTCACGGGCGAAGGCGGAACAATCGATGCCACGCTGGCTGCTGCCGCCCATGCGGTAAGGAACACCGCGCCACTCTTTGTATACTGTCAGGATTTCGTTTACATCTGGGGTTTGCGAAGCTTCCGGTTCAATAACGGGTTCCATCATGGAAACTTCGATCTTGCTCGCGACCTCGGGCTGGGGTGCCGAGGCACAACCCACCATTCCGAGCGCGACCAGCAGTAGCATCAGGTGGCGCAATCCTTTATCCCCGCAAAATAGTAAAACTTGTTAAAATACGGCCCGAACGGGCAATTTATAAGGCAACAGCACCCGACTATATCCAAGAATTCTATCGAGGCAAGCGAAAATCCCTATCGACCTCACATTTCTGCAAGGAAATGCATTATTTTTCCTGATTAATGTGATCGTGGCCAAACAATATACAATCTCGAAAGGGGCCACCCAGGCCGGATCAAACTGACTTTTATCGCTGTTTCAGCATGCTTTTTAAGTGAAAAATTATGATCTCTGTGGATCTCTATTTGTTAAAACCGGCCAACACGGACGCCGACCAGCTGAGCCTGCTGCAAACCCTGCTCTCCCCCGAAGAACGGCAGACATGGCAGTCCATCGGTCAGCCGGCACGCCGCCAGGAGTACCTGCTCAGCCGTGGCTTGCTGCGACGGCTGCTGGCCGAGCGCCTGCAGTGCCGCCCCGATGCGCTGCAGTTTTGCAGCAACCCGCACGGCAAGCCGGTACTGAGCGACGGGCGCTGGCAGTTCAACCTCAGCCACAGCGGTGACTGGCTGGCGATCGCCCTCTGTGCCGCCGGCCCGCTCGGAGTGGACATAGAAATGGGCCAGCGGCGCCGCCAGATTCTGCCACTGGCCCGCCGTTTTTATGCGCAGAGTGAATATGAGTGGCTGCTCGCCCTGCCCGAGGCGGAGCAAGAGCCGGCTTTCTATCGGTTCTGGTCGCGCAAGGAGGCGGTATTGAAGGCCCAAGGCGCTGGCATCGCCGCCGGCCTCGACAAGGTGCGCTTCGTGCCAGAGGAAGCGTGGCAGCTCGACAACCAACTCGATGAACAGGATTACCAAGTACAGGATTGGCCCATCGGCCGGGGCTGGCTCAGCCTGGCGGCACCGACCCTCGCCGTCAACGGCTGGCTGCTCGACGGCAGCTTGAATTCTGTGCCCATCAACCCCATGTTAACTCACACCATTTTCCAAGAGTCAGCCTCATGATCGTCGACATCAATCCCCAGAATTTCCAAAGCGCCCTGATCGATGCTTCCATGAAAAAGCCGATCGTCATCTATTTCCACGCCCCCCAGATGCCGGAGTGTCAGGCCATGACCCCGCAGGTGGAAGCGCTAGTCGGCCCGGCCAATCCTCAGGTGACCCTGGCCAGGGTGGACATGAACGATCCGCAGCTGCAGCCGCTGGCAGGCCAGCTCGGCCTGCGCGCCCTGCCGGCGCTGGTGCTGTTCCATCAGGGCCGCCCTGACGAGCAGGCCATTCTGGAAGGCCCGCAGGACGAAGCCACCCTGCGCCACTACTTTGCCGCCTTCGCCCCCAAGGAGGAGGAGCTGCTGTTCGAACAGGGACAGCAGGCGCTGGCAAATGGTCAGGCGGACCTTGCCTATGCCCATCTCGGCAAGGCCCATCAGCTGGCACCGGAGCGCCACGACATCAGCCTGTGGCTCATTCAGGCGGCGCTCGATCTCAATCTGCTGGATGAAGCGCAGGATCGGCTGGGCAAGATCCCGATGATCGCCCAGGACGATCACTACCAGACCCTGACATCCCGACTGGCACTGGCCCAACAGGCCGCCGACAGCCCGGAACTGCGGGCGCTGGAAGCCCGTCACCAGCAGGAGCCGGACAACTTTGCCCTGGCCCAGGAGCTGGCGGTGCAATACAGCCAGGCAGGCCGGCAGGAAGAGGCGCTCACGCTGCTGTTTACCATCCTCAAGCGGGATCTCGCCTTCGGTGATGCCAAGAAGACCTATCTCGACATCCTGACCACCATGGGCAACAACCCGGCGGCGCAGAGCTACCGTCGCAAGCTCTACAGCCTGCTCTACTGATCGATGCGGGAATGAAAAACGGGGTGATGCCGAGTGATCGGCATTGCCTTGTCAGGCAGGTATCAGCGGGGAAAACGCGGGAATTTGACGAATTTCAGGCAAAAAAAAATGGCGCATAACTGCGCCATTTTTTTCGCATGGATTACTTCTTGTAGGAAGTAGCCATGTTGTCGATGCGCTGGTTAGCACGCATAGCTTCTTGCTTGGCTTCTGCAACATCAGCAGCGATCTTGGATTGATCAGCACGAACAGCGCTAACATCTTGAGCCAGTTGGTCAACTTTGTTAGACAGATTCTGAACGGAAGTTTCCAGTTCGCTGGTGTTTGCACAACCGCCCAGCAGAGCGGACAGACCAACAACACCTACCAACAACATTTTTTTCATTTTAAAAGCTCCCTTTAACTCGCCAGACGTTTAGCAAGCGGCGTGATTATGGCACAAAAAAATCATAGTTTGGATAGGCCCCATCACAGATAAATGCATTAAAACCCTCATTTTTTTTTAAACGTACACTTTTTGTGCAAAGTTAAGCCAAAAATGAGGGTCTCTGGATGAGGTTCGCACAAAGCGTAACCAAATTTTGGGCTTATTACAATTTCGTATGAGGCTCAGGCTGAACGTTCTGACAGCAATTGACGATATTGCACCAGATCCTCGATGGTCAGCACCGGCATCTGATGCTGACGACCGAATGCCACCAGATCCGGCAGCCGTGCCATGGAGCCATCTTCCTTGGTCAGTTCGCACAACACACCGAACGGTTTGAGTCCTGCCAGCTGCATCAGATCCACAGTGGCTTCGGTGTGGCCGCGACGGGTCAACACCCCGCCGGTGCGGGCCCGCAGCGGGAAAACGTGACCCGGGCGGTGCAGGTCGGACGGTCTGGCACCGTCGGCGATGGCGGCCCGGATGGTGGTGATGCGATCGGCTGCCGACACGCCGGTGGTCACCCCTTGCGCCGCTTCGATGGTCACGGTGAAGGCGGTCTGATAATGGCTGGAGTTGGCCTCCACCATCATCGGCAGTTCGAGCTGGCGTACCCGCTCGTCGTTCAGGCAGAGGCAGACGATGCCGGAACACTCGCGGATCATCATCGCCATCTGTTCGTTGGTCATGGATTCGGCGGCGAAGATGAGATCCCCTTCGTTCTCCCGATCTTCATCGTCGGCCACCAGCACGCCGCGGCCGGCACGCAGAGCTGCCAGCGCCGCTTCGACACGGGCAATGGGATCACCAAATTCACTGAGAAGAGACTGATTCATGGTAAGACTCCTAAACAAGACAAGGACCAGAATCAGGGCATGGAAAGGCAGACAGAGATAGGTATGCAGCGGCCGGCCCATGGGGCTTGCCTGCAATATCTGTCTTATCCTCTTTCATCCGGACTATGACCGTCGGCTCCGGCATCTCACCGGATCTGCTGACCCCGTCCCGGTGCAATACCGGGTCGGGCGCTCGCGGGCTCCCCGAGTCACATCGGGATACCGCCGGTGGGGAATTTCACCCCGCCCTGAGAATAAGCGCAGACAGCGTAAAGAAAAAAAACGCCGGATACCAGCCCAAAACCCATCAAAGATGAATAGCGCACCGCTTGTGGCCGCATTGCATCAGGGCGCACGGCGCACTGTCTTTTCTGATTTTGTTTGTGGCATAGTGCCTGAAAAAACGCGCTGCCTGCGCAGACTCAGGCGCCAACAACACAAACGGAATCATGACAGAGATGGAAAAGAAAATACTGCTGACGGACTGCCCGGACGCCAAGGGCCTCATCGCCAAGATCACCAACATCTGCTACAAGCACCAGCTCAACATCAACAAGAACGACGAGTTCGTGGATCACGAAAACGGCCGCTTCTTCATGCGCACCGAGCTGGAGGGACGCTTCAACGACGAGACCCTGCTGGCCGACCTCGATGATGCCCTGCCCGCCGGTGCCCAGCGCCGCCTGGTCAAGGCCGGCAAGAAGCGCATCGTCATCCTGGTGACCAAGGAGACCCACTGCCTCGGCGACATCCTGATGAAGAACTACGCCGGTGCGCTGGACATGGACATAGTCGCGGTGATCGGCAACTACGACACCCTCGCCGAGTTGACCGGCAAGTTCGACATTCCGTTCCACACCGTCAGCCACGAGGATCTGAGCCGCACCGAGCACGAAGAGCAGGTGCGCGCCATCATCGACGGCTACCAGCCCGACTACGTGGTGCTGGCCAAGTACATGCGGGTGCTGACCCCGAGTTTCGTCGAGGCCTATCCGCGCAAGATCATCAACATCCACCACTCCTTCCTGCCCGCCTTCATCGGTGCCCGCCCCTATCGCCAGGCGTTCGATCGCGGGGTCAAGCTGATCGGCGCCACCGCCCACTTCGTCACCGACGATCTGGATGAGGGCCCCATCGTCGAGCAGGACGTGATCCACGTCGATCACACCTTCAGCGCCGACGACATGGCCAAGGCCGGCCGCGACGTGGAGAAATCGGTGCTGAGCCGGGCACTGGAGCTGGTGCTGAACGAGCGGGTGTTCGTCTACGGCAACAAGACGGTGGTATTCAAGTAATCCCGGCCACTGAAAACAACAAAGGCTCCCGCGGGAGCCTTTGTTTTATGTGCACGAAAGCAACGTCAATCAGAGCGGCAGACCGTTGACGGTCATGGCGCCCTTGTCGAGCTTGAGCTCGGCCGTCAGCTGCTCCTTGTCCGCCTTGAGGTAACCCATGGCCGCGAACTGATCCAGCATGGGCGCCAGCTGCGGCACCGCCTTGCCCAGCTTGCCGCTCAGGTTGGCGTGCAGCAGGCCGGAGAGCGCGTGCATCCCCTCTTCGCTGTTGAACAGCTGCTCGAGCGAGGTGGCCGCCAGCTTGATGTCGCCCTTCATGGCCACCGGTTCGCCATTGAGGTGAGAGCTCAAGTCCACCAGCTCCAGCGTGGCGCCACGCTTGAGCATCTTGTCCAGCGCCTGCTGGATCGCTTCCTCTTCCACGCCCTGGCCGCTGGAGGCCTGCAGCGCCTGATAGCCTTCCAGATCCAGCCCCTTCAGATTGAGGGCCAGCTTGCTCTGGGTCAGCGCCAGGTTGTCGGTCTCGTTCTCCAGATTGAGGGTGTCCACCTTCATCTGGTAGCTGCTGGAGAGGGTCTGGGCATCATCACCCGCCAGCTGGGTTTCGGTGGTCAGCCCCTGCAGGGAGACCTTGACGCTGTCCGGCAGCTGTACCGACAGCGCGGAGAGAGTCATGTCGCTGCGCGGAGAGAGCCAGATCCCGCTGATTTCGGCCATGTCGGCACTGCCCTTGAGCTCGGCCAGCACCATGTCCATCTTGTTCTGCTCTTCGTGCACCGTCATACCCTGCCAGTGGAAGGTAACGTGACCGTTGCCTTCCAGATCGCCGTGATAGTCGCCCTTCATCGGCAGGAAGTTGAACTCGTCGAGCCCCTGCTTGATCTTGAACTCGTTGGCCCAGAAGCGGCTGCTGTTGCTGGCGGTCCACAGGCTGCTGACCGACTCGATGCCGAACTGCCACTGCTCCATCTTGAAGGCGTTGAACACCGGCGCCAGCGAACCTTGCTTGGTGTCGAGCAGCATGTGGCTCTTGATGTAGAGCGGCAGGATGCGGCTGGTGACGATGAACTGCGCCTCGACCGGCTCGCTCCCCTCCAGCTGACCATCCAGGCTGGCCAGGGTCTGCGGGGTGACCACCACCTTCAGCACGCCATCGCGAGCGAACAGGTTGCTCGAGCTCGGCTGCCAGCTCAGTTCGACGCCGCTCTCCTGCTTCACCTTGGCGATCTGCTCGGCCATGATGCGATCGAACGTGTTGCCCGTGTACCAGCAGGCACCCAGCCCACCCACCACCAAGGCCGCCGTGACGGCCAGCGCTACTCGCTTCTTCATCTTCTTCTGTTTCTCCAGGGAGTGATTGCCGCACTCTACGGGGCCAGCTTGGGGCTAGGCAAGCGCAATTCGGCGCCTGCCGCAATTAAGTGATGTCACAACAAGGGGCTGAACAGGTAGAACATGTTCTCCATCACCTTCTTGTACCAGGGACGTGCCCGCCATTTGGCCAGCGACATGGGGGTCGCCTCTATCATGTAGCCCTGCACCAGCTGGGTCATCTCGGCGACGAACACCGGGTTGTCGATGAGCAGGGTCACCTCGAAGTTGAGCCAGAGGCTGCGCCGGTCCAGGTTGACCGTACCCACCAGGGCGAAGTCGTCATCCACCAGCACGCTCTTGGTGTGCAGCAGGCCGGCGTCGTAGCGATAGACCTCCACCCCCGCCTCCAGCAGCTCCTCCATGAAGGCGTTGCAGGCGTAATTGGCCATCAGGGAGTCGTTGCGCGCCGGCAGCACCAGCTGCACCTGCACGCCGCGGGCCGCCGCCGAGGAGAGCGCCGCCGCCAGCGGATCGTCCGGCACGAAGTAAGGCGTGGTCAGCACCAGATGGTGGCGGGCCTGATAGATGGCCAGCAACAGGCTCTGCTGGATGCAGTCGCCGCCGACGAAGGGGCCGGACGGAATGAGCTGGGCCCGGTAGTTGCTCTGGGGCCAGGCCTCCGGCTCGTGTTGCAGGCTGTCGAGCAGCCGCTCGCCGGTCTCCATCTCCCAGTCCCAGACGAAGATGGACCACATCAGCGGCACCATGGGCCCCTGCACCCGGATCATGATGTCGACCCACTGGCCGACCCCGGCGTTCTGCTTGAAGAAGCGGGGATCCACCATGTTCATGGAGCCGGTGTACCCGACCCGGTCATCGATCACCACCAGCTTGCGGTGCATGCGCAGGTCCTGGCGCTGGAACGGGATGCGCCAGGCCCCGACCGGCAGCACCTCCACCAGCTTGACCCCGGCCTTGCGCAGCTTTTTCGGCCAGGACGAGCGGAAGAAGGTCTTGCTGCCCATGGAATCGAGCAGCAAGCGACAATCCACGCCGCGCGCCGCCACTTCCATCAGCGCTTCGCACACCTCGTCGGTGTCGCCGCCCGGGTGCCAGATGTAGAACTCCAGGTAGCAGGACTGGGAGGATTGGCGGATGTCGCGCACTATCTCGCGCAGGATGGCTTCCGGCTTGCTCAGCAGCGTCATCCGGTTGCCGGAGAGCATGGGCATGGCCAATCGGCCCTGGATCAGATCGTGCAGCGGCTGGGCCTTCTCCCCCACCTCGCAGCAGTGCTGGGGGAAGAGCCGGGCCAGCTGGCGGATCCAGATGGCGTAAGGGCGGTACATGGCCTGCGCCCGCTCGGCGCGGCGCCGGCCGAGGCGGATCTCGCCGAACAGCACGTAGAAACCGACCCCGGCAAACGGGATGGCATAGATGAGGGCGAGCCAGGCCAGCGAGACCCCGATGGGGCGCCGCTTCATCACCACCCGAAAGGAGACCCCCGCCACGATCACGGTGTGAAACAGCAGCAGCAACCAGCCGAGGAACTGGGAAAACAGCAGTTGGATGTCGTGCTCCAGACCGTTGATCACGAGAACTCCTTTTACAGACGAGTGAAATGCGGTGGGCAGATCCCGCGAAGCCAGGATGGTATGCTGTAAAACACACCCATTCTATCAGGTCGTTAGCATGATCCTGCAATCTATGCTGCTCAGTCTGGCCATGCTAGGTCAAGGCTCATATGACATCAATGAGCAACAGATAAACCAGTACCTGCAATCCCAGGTGCAAGTGAACAAACAGCTGGAGCTGCCCGGCATCATCAAGGCCCATGTGCAGCTCGAACAGAGCGATGTCCAGATCGGGCGCCAGAGCCCGGACACCGCCCGGGTCTATGGCAAGGGCAAGCTCAAGATCGCCCTGCCGGATCAGAGCGAGTACGACGCACGGCTGAACATGACCTATGAGGCGAGACCGCGCTATGACAAGGCGCAGAGCGCGCTGTTCCTCGACAACATGAAGTTGATTGAATACAAGCTGGAGCCGGAGGCGGCGCAGCAGAAGTTCGGCTTCATGCTCGGCATGCTGCTGCAGAGCATGGAGAAGCGGCTGGAGACCCAGCCGGTCTATCGGCTCAACGACAAGGATCCGAACCAGGCCTGGCTGAAAGAGAATCTGTTGGGGCTGGAGCTGTCACCGGGCAAGATCCATCTGTTGACCAAGCCCCAGTGAGTCGTCAGTTGTAGACCGGGGCCTTGGCCTGGCGCACCAGCAGCTCGATTTGGTAACCCTGTTCGCGCTGCTGGTCATACAGCGAGAAGAGCGGCCCCTCCAGTTCATGCAGGGGCAGGTCGGCGAAGCCGGCCTTGAGGTAGAACGGCTTTTCAAACGGCAAGGCCTGACACACCACCGGCTTGTCTTGCAGATCGTTGCAGGCGTGCTGCAACAGGCGCGAGCCCAGCCCCAGCGACTGGTAGTGGGGCAGCAGACGAAAACCGCACAGGTGGTAGTAATCTTGTTCGTCGCGCAGGCGCACGGCTCCCACCAGCCAGTGGGCGTCGCGTACCACGAAGATCCGCTCGGCCAGATCCGGCACGTAGTGGGAGAAAGTGGTTTCGTAGTAATCCCTGATCAGGGAAAGGTCTGCATCACAGTACTCTTCGAACGTGAGTTCCATCGCCCGCTTGCCTATCACACCCGTTCCATCCATGGCCATTCGGCCCGGTCCTCATACATTGATGTCGGTCGCAGAGATCCGACCAGATTGACGATATCACGGCTTTTAATAACAAAAAAGCCAATAACCACACCGAGTTGCATAATTTTTAACATGCCGTCAGCCGGTCTGGCCAGTGGCGATCCTATCACGGCAAGCCAGTGGCAGACACTGTTTGCGCCTCTTCCCCGCCCTTTACGGCAGCCCGCCATTTCTTGGCCCGCAACTCACTGATTTGGCTCTACAAACCATTTCCGTAAACATTTGTTAACAAACAAATGCCGCTATCCATCCGCATAAAAAGCCCCATTTGAATAGCAACTTTGACATTTACCCCTATGGTGAAGCCTTGGCATAGCCTCGCGCTGTTGTTGCCCGCGTGGGTCCATCCCCACCCCGACACCTCACCACTTTGCCAAGGAGTTATCATGTCCAGACCGATCCCCTCCCTGCTGATGCTGGCCCTGCTTCCCGCCGCCGGCTGGGCCGGCGACATCCATACCCCGCTTGCCCCCTATCACTTTACGGCGCAGCAGCTTGCCGCCAGTCAGACCCCGGCCCTCCCCCTGGATGAGGCCCACTTCGTGTTCGGCGAGGCGGCCATGGCCTTCGATCTGCACGACTTTTTGCTGCAACAGGCGCCCCACCTGTTGCCCAAGGAGGAGGTGATCCTGCACTGGAGCGGCATCACCAGCCTCAACCCCCAGTTGCTGCTGGCCCTGATGGAGGCGAGCAGCCAGCTCATCTCGGCTCCCTCCGAGCAGGCCATGGCTGCGCCGTTCGCCAAGCTGGTCAAGGCCAGGGGCTTTGACAATCAGCTGGAGCTGATGGCGCGCCAGCTCTCCGAGCGCTTCTATCAGGTCCGCGTCCAGCAAAGGCTTATGCAACGCAGCACCCCCACCTTGGTGCCCCAGGCCCCGCACCAGGCCGCTCTCGCCAGCATGCTGAGCACGTCGGTACAGCGCCAGCTCGGTGAGCAGTGGCGGACCCTGTTCGGCCAGGACGCCATGACCTCCCCCAGGGGCGGCGCGGCCGCCCCCGCCGCACCGCTGGCCGGCGGTCAGTTCCAGCTGCCCTGGCGCCAGGGCTACAGCTGGAAGGCCAATGGCGCCCACTCCCACACCGGCTCCGGCTACCCCTACTCCTCCATCGATGTCTCCTACGACTGGCCGGGCTGGGGCGGCGCCACCTACACGGTCACCGCCGCCAACAGCGGCACCGTCACCGTCTTCTCCCGCTGCCAGGTGCGCGTCACCGCCCCCAACGGCTGGGCCACCAACTACTACCACATGAGCGGGATCTCGGTGCGCAGCGGCGACTACGTGGCCGCCGACACCCCCATCGGCACCTATGCCAGCAACCGCAACGAGGCGCTGTGCGAGGGCGGCTCCTCCACCAGCCCGCACCTGCACTTCTCCCTGCTCTACAACGGGGTGTTCCAGTCCCTGCAGGGGCAGCGGCTGAGCAGCTATGCCGTCAACGTCGGCGCCAGCAACTACGACGACAACTGCAACCGCTTCTGGCTCTACAACCAGCGCAATGGCCAGCGCTACTGCGCCTGGCAGCCGCTCTACAACAACGGGGTTGACTGAGCCGAAAAAAGCCCGGTTAAGTGATTGAAAAGTCAGTAATGACGCGGCCTGCGTGGTTTTTTGCAAGCCGTCACAGATCCGCACAGTCCGCTTTGAAAGTGCTCACAAAATCGCCGCCCGGCGATTGCTGGCAAGACAGGCCGGTGTGAGGCTCTGGGTGCCCATCTGGGCACCCAAAACAAGGACTGACAATAATGAAACACACAGCGGGAATCTGGGCGATCGCAGGCATGCTGATCGCGCCTTTGGCACATGCCGACGTCATACTGCACGCCTTCAATTGGAAATACAGTGAAGTCACCGCCAAGGCCGATCTCATCAAGGCCGCCGGCTACAAACAGGTGCTCATCTCGCCGCCCCTCAAGTCATCGGGCAACGAGTGGTGGGCACGCTACCAACCCCAGGATCTGCGCCTCATCGACACCCCCCTTGGCAACAAGCAGGATCTCGAGCAGCTGATCGCCGCCATGCAGGCGCGGGGCATCGCCGTCTATGCGGACGTGGTGCTCAACCACATGGCCAACGAGAGCTGGAAGCGCAGCGATCTCAACTACCCCGGCAGCGAGCTGCTGCAAAGCTATGCCGCCAACCCCGGCTACTTCGAGCGGCAGAAGCTGTTTGGCGATCTGGGCCAGAACTTGCTCGCCGGCCAGGACTTCCACCCGGAAGGGTGCATCAGCGACTGGAACGATCCGGGCAACGTGCAGTACTGGCGGTTGTGCGGCGGCGCGGGCGACAAGGGGCTGCCGGATCTTGACCCCAACAACTGGGTGGTGAGCCAGCAGCAGGCCTACCTCAAGGCGCTCAAGGGGATGGGGATCAAGGGCTTTCGGGTCGATGCGGTCAAGCACATGAGCGATTACCAGATCAACGCCGTGTTCACCCCCGAGATAAAGCAGGGGATGCACGTGTTCGGCGAGGTGATCACCACCGGCGGCGCCGGCAGCAACGATTACGAGCGCTTCCTCAAGCCCTATCTCGACAGCAGCGGTCAGGGGGCCTATGACTTCCCGCTGTTTGCCTCCCTGCGCGGAGCGCTCGGCTATGGCGGCAGCATGAACCAGCTGGCGGATCCGGGGGCCTACGGCCAGGCGCTGCCGGGCAGCCGGGCGGTCACCTTTGCCATCACCCACGACATCCCCACCAACGACGGCTTTCGCTACCAGATCCTGAACCCGACCGACGAGAAGCTGGCCTATGCCTACCTGCTCGGCCGTGACGGCGGCTCGCCGCTGGTCTATTCGGATCACGGCGAAACCCAGGCCAAGGACGGGCTGCGCTGGCAGGATTACTACCTGCGCAGCGACCTCAAGGGAATGATCCGCTTCCACAACGCGGTGCAGGGCCAGCCCATGCAGCTGGTCGGCAGCGGCGACTGCTTCGTGCTGTTCAAGCGCGGCAAGCAGGGGCTGGTCGGCATCAACAAGTGCGACTACGAGCAGGAGTACTGGCTCGATACCGCCAAGTTCGAGATGAACTGGTATCGCAACTACCGGGACCTGCTCGACCAAAGCGCCGTGGTCAACGTGCAGAGCCAGTGGGTGCGGGTCGCCATTCCCGCCCGCAGCGCCCGCCTCTGGCTGCAGGAGTAAACCGGCCACTGCCGCGCGAGGCCGCCACTGGGCGGCCTCTTTATTTGCTCTGCTGCCGCTATTTTCTCGGCCGAGAGCACGGGTCGGTCAGGGCGGGCTTGTTCTGCCCGCGCCGTGATGCTTTACTCAACAAGGCTAACGAGGCTGAAGGAGCAAGCCGTTGAAAGCATGGATGTTGATGGGATTGATCCCGCTGTTTTCCGCACCCGGCTGGAGCCAGACACCCGCCCCGGCCGAGGTGGTGATCCTCACTGCCGAGCCGCCGGCACCGCCGCCCGCGGCGCCCCCCGTCACCATGCACACCCCGGGCGTGCTGCCGCCCCCCGAGCCGGCCAGCCCTCCGCTGCCGCCCGGCACCCGCCAGATCCAGGTCTACAAGTCGGTGCAGAAAAACGGCGTGGTGCGCTACTCCGACATGATGCCGGAGCAGGGTCACTACGAGCTGCTGCTGTTCAACGACTGCTACGCCTGCGACCCCGACTCCAAGGTCAACTGGCACACTACCGGCCTGTTTCTCTATGACTACGCCAGCACCATCCAGGCGGCGGCCAAGGCCTATCAGGTGGAGCCGGCCCTCATCCGGGCACTGATCCACGCCGAGTCCGCCTTCAACCCGCTGGCTGTGTCCCGCAAAGGGGCCATGGGGCTGACCCAGCTGATGCCTGCCACGGCGCGGGAGCTGGGAGTGGGCAACGCCCTGCTGGCGGAGCAGAACATCTTCGGCGGGGTGAAATACCTGGCGGGGCTGCTCAAGCAGTATGGCGGCAACGTGGCACTGGCCACCGCCGCCTATAACGCCGGTGCCGGCGCGGTGCAAAAGCATGGGGGCATTCCCCCTTATGCTGAGACTCGCGCCTACGTAGAGCGGGTGCAGCTGCTGCGCCAGCGCTACAAGGACATGCTGAGCGCCAAGGGGTTGTAGCCCCTCCCCTCTTGCCAACGACCAAACAACCCTGCGGGCCCTTGTGGCCCGTTTTCGTGCCCGCCAGAAACGAAAAAACACGCCCGGGGGCGTGTCGATACCACACTTTGTTGCCCTGACGGATCAGGCTTTGGTCGCGATCGCGCGATAGGCCAATGCACCCAGAATGGCACCGACGATGGGCGCAACCCAGAACAGCCACAGCTGACCCAGTGCCCAGTCCCCTACGAAGAAGGCCACGCCCGTACTGCGCGCCGGGTTGACCGAGGTGTTGGTCACCGGAATGCTGATGAGGTGAATGAGGGTCAGGCACAGGCCGATGGCGATGGGAGCAAAGCCGGCCGGGGCCCGGCTGTCGGTGGCGCCCATGATGACGAACAGGAAGAAACCGGTCATCACCACTTCACACACCAGCGCCGCCAGCATGCTGTAGCCGCCCGGGGAGTGCTCGCCATAGCCGTTGGAGGCAAAGCCCGCCGCCAGATCGAAACCGGCCTGACCGCTGGCAATCACATAGAGCACCGCCGCTGCCGCAATCCCGCCCAATACCTGAGCGACCATGTAGGGCAGCACGCCGGAAGCCGGGAAACGACCACCGGCCCAGAGCCCGATGGTCACGGCCGGGTTCAGGTGACAGCCAGAGATATGGCCGATGGCGTAAGCCATGGTCAGCACGGTCAGACCGAACGCCAGTGCCACGCCGAGCAGGCCGATGCCGACGTTCGGAAAGGCGGCGGCCAGCACGGCGCTGCCGCAGCCCCCCAGCACCAGCCAGAAGGTGCCCATGAATTCAGCTGCAAAAGGTTTCACTTCTCAACTCTCCCAATGATGGATGAAGCGGGAGCCTGCGGCTCACCGGGCCGCACCACGCGACCGGCGCACATTATGGGAGTCCCGATCGGGCAAGCGAAGGGAAGCGATAAAGGTCTAAAAACGTGACTTACGTCACAAGTTGTTGATTAACTGAGAAGATTGTCGGTAGTACCCAGGAGGGCAGCAGCATGAGGCGGAAAGGCAGTGCGACAGCTTGTGACTCTGTTGAGGCTTTTGCCGACAGTCGCCGCTGTCAGAGGAGGCAACCAGCCGGCACAGGGCCGGTTGCCTGAGATTGCCGGTATCAGACCGGCAATATCGGCTCAGCGGTAACGGCCGCGCACCGATCCCGTACTGCGCCCGGCCATCTTGATCAGGATCTGGCGGGTATGGAAGTGGCAGAGCGCCACCCCGAGGGCATCCGCCGCATCCGCCTGGGGGGTGGCCGAGAGCTTGAGCAGGTGAGTCACCATGTGCTGCACCTGCTCCTTGGCGGCGCCGCCGGTACCCACCACCGCCTGCTTGATCTGGGTGGCCGAGTATTCGCTCACCGGCAGCAGGGCATTGACTGCCGCCACGATGGCGCTGCCGCGAGCCTGACCCAGCTTCAAGGCAGAGTCGGCGTTGCGCGCCATAAAGACCCGCTCGATGGCAAACTCGTCCGGCTTGAACTGGGTGATGATCTCGCTCACTCCGTCATAGACCTGCTTGAGGCGTGACGGCAGCTCGCCCAGATCGGTGCGGATGCAGCCCGAGCCCAGGTACTCCGCCTTGCCCGCCACGATGCGAATGACCCCGTAACCTGTGATGCGCGAACCCGGGTCTATCCCCAAAATGATGCTCATGGACGGGCCACCCTGGCCATCATGGCGGGGATCCGCTCCCGTTTGGCAAGGGCGGTCAGCCGGCCACCCCGTTTCAATAGCTGGTTCATCACACTCTGTCGCTCTGCTGGCAGTTCATGGCCGCCAAGATAGCAAACAAGCGCCCGCTTGGCTTGCGCGGCAGCGCCCCCGCCAATCAACTGCGCAGGGATGCGCCATCTCATACAGTGGTCCGGCGATTTTTTCGCCCGCAGCCCGCCGATGACTTGGGCAAACCGGCGCGGCGCTCACCCTCACTCCCCCGCCAGGGTGACCAGTTGCTCTGCCAGCCGGTGGCCGTGCAGGTAACTCTCAATCAGCGCCCCGTCCGCCCGCCCCGCCTCAATCTGCTGATACCAGTGGGCCAGCATGGCGGCAAAGCCCCGTTGGGTAAGCACCGGCTGCCAGTCGTCCGGCGCCAGGGTCTGCACGGTTTTATCGCGGGCCAGAGTGCCCCGGGTGCAGTTTTCGATATGCAGGGAGAGGTTGTCGCCATAGGCATCGATGCGCTCCTCGGTGAGGCCGGCGCTGCGGTTCATGCTGCCGCTCACCGCCACCTGCCCGCTCTGCCAGGCCACGCTCACCCCGGCCAGCAGCTCAGGTTGACGGGCACAGCGCCGCAGTACCGCATGGACCTCCCCATCTGGCACGCCGCCGTAGTAGCAGAGGCTGTCGAGCACATGGATAAAGTCGTCGAACAGAAACGAGCGCGGCGCCCCTGGCAGGGCGTGGCGGTGTTTTTGCCAGTTGAGCTCGGTAAGCGGCTGATTATCTGCAAGCGGCAGCGCCCGGGCCGCGCTCATGGCGGGCAGATAGCGGCGATTGAAGCCGACAAACAGCGGACGGTTCTGCGCCAGCGCCAGATTGGCAAGCTCCTCTACCCCGGCAAGAGTGTCGCACAGCGGCTTGTCGACAAAGGTGGGGATGCCGGCGCGCAGGCACTGGGCGGCCAGCTCAAGGTGCACCGCGGTGGCGGCGTGGATCATCACCGCATCCGGGCCGCTTGCCAGCAAGTCGCCCAGCTCGGTGAAGCACTCGGCGATCCGGTACTGGCGGGCCAGCTTAGCCAATACCGCTGGATTGCGGGTACAGAGCAGCGGGGTGACTCGCTCGTCACTGGCAAGCAGCGGCAGATAGGCTTTCTGGGCGATATCACCAAGACCTACGAGGGCAATGCGCATGGGGACTCCTTGTGGCGGCGGGTTATGGGCGCCGTTTTATCCGGCAACGGCTGACAGGGTAGCATCCCCACCGACCCGGACACAGCCGGTGGCTGGCCTCCCCCCGCCCTCTGCCCGGGGAGTGTCATTTTTGGCTCCATCTGGCTAAGATGCCCGCTTTTGGACATAAGACGCGCCAAGGAGTGCCATGCCAAGCTCAACCCTGCTCTCGCTGTTTCGCTACAAGGCCTGGGCCGATGGCGAACTGCTGGATGCCCTCGCCACCCTGGATGCCGCGCAAGATGGCGAGGCGCACCACACGGCCCTGCGCATCTTCAACCATATCCATATGGTCGATGCCATCTTCAAGGCCAATCTGCTGGGGGAACGCCACGACTTTACCGCCACCAATACCCCGGAGACGCCGACTCTGGCGATGTTGCGCAGCGCCATCGGCAAGCTGGATGCCTGGTATCTGGATTACGTCGCCGGCCTGAGCCAGGCAGATGGCGAGGCCGTGCTCTCGTTCAACTTCGTGGATGGCGACAGGGGGCAGATGAGCCGCGCCGAGATGCTGTTGCACCTGGTGACCCACGGCGGCTATCACAGGGGGGCGATCGGGCGGATTCTGGTGCAGTGCGGCATCACGCCGCCGCGCGATACCCTGACCACCTTTTTGCATCGCAGCGAACCCGGGCGGCGCGGCGATGCCCCTCTGGCGGATGATGGAGCCCGTCCATGAAACGCGCCTGTTTGCGGTTCACACCGCTGCTGCTGATTGGGTTGCTAAGCGGCTGCGCCGCCGCCATCGACCACTACTCGGGGCGCTTTCGCAGCACCCTGGCCGCGGGGCAGACCCGCGAAACCATTCGCGCCGAACTGGGCAAGCCCCAGCTCTGCCAGCAGGCCACCTTTCTGACCGAGGATAAAGTGCAGGGCTGCGATCGCTTTACCGTGCTAGGCAAGATCCACAAGCGCGCTGACGGCAATGGCCAGGCCACGGCGAGCGCCGTGACCATGGGGCTGGGGGAGCTGATCCTGATACCCATGACGGTGGCCAGCGTGGCGGCGGACTACACCGAGCAGCACACCCTCACCGTCTATTACGATCGGGACGATCACTATCTCTTTCACACCCTGCTCAATGCCAAGGGGCAGGAAGTGTGGCAGTAGGCACACCGGCCAGTGGACCTTCCTTGGCCGGCGCATCCTTCCGACGAGGAGACCTTACTGACAGCGCAGCACCGGTTTGTCTTCCAGCAACCAGGCTATCCAGCGCCGCCGCGAGTTCAGCACAAACCCTTCGTCTGCCGCGATCCCGCTGACGATATAGCCGTCGGCCGCGGGGTCAGCTGCCTCGCGGGAGAAGGTGAAGTCGCTGCTGTTCACCCGCTCCCCCTTGCTGAGCGCCGCATCGAGCCGCGGCGTCATGACGACGATGGCCAGCCCTGCGGTGGAGTCGATGCCAAGGCCGCTGCTCGCCACCTTGCCGACCGCCACCGGCACCCGGATGGCGCAGTGACGCCCCTCGGCATCAGTGGTGGTATAGGTTCCCTCCCCCACCCGCCCTTGCATCCACAGCAGCTCGCCACGGATCAGGCTGTCGACCTGCAGCAGGCCCAGCGCCCCCTTGGGAAAATCGTGGGGATTGTTGACGGCAGCCACCGTCAGCGAGCAGCACAGCATAAACAACCAGAGTGCGTGTCTCATGCCGATGCCTCCTTGCCAACATGGGTTGCCCCGCTTTGCTGCGCCAGCAAATAGATAAGCAGCAAGGGCCCCACGGCCGGCACCAGAAACACCCAGCCCCACCAACCGGAGCGGCCGGTGTCGTGCAAGCGACGCACGATCAGCGCAATCAGGGGCACGCTGCTCACCAGGCCGTAGCTCAGATCCAGCCAGCCCAGGTTGGCAAGCAGCACGTCCAGCCAGATGCAGATCAGGGTGATCAGCAGATGGCCCAACATGAACCACCCACACTCGGCCCGGGTGGCGCGACCCGAAAAATCCAGGGCGCGTTGCCACCCCAGCCAGTAGAAAGAGAACATGGATACCTGCCTGTTATGGTGATTGAGAGCCCTTATCATGGGGAGCAAAGCGCCCCCCGGCGTCCTCAAACCGGTTTCAGGTCGTCCTCGAACCGCGCCCGCGCCATCATGGGCTTCATTCGCCTGACCCAAGCCGTTATGCTGGCATGCCGCCGCCGGTCAACGGCCACTCTTTGCACACGGGATACATGATGCTGGCCATACCCATACCCTTTATCGTCTCCTTGCTGCTGGCTCTGCTGGCCGCCGTGCTGCTGGCGCGCCTCGGCAGGGCAGCCAGAACGACCGCCCTCTTTTTGCTGCTGTGCGCCATCACCACCGGCGTGGTGGGGCTGCGCTGGACCTTCGATCTGGCGCTGCTCAGTCTCGCGCAGCCGATCCTCGCCTCACTTATTCCGGTGGCCGCCTGGCATATCTTCAGCCGGGCCAAAACGCCAGGGGCCCGCGTCTCCTGGCTGCACGGCGTCGGCCCTGCGCTGATTGCCCTCGGCATGCTGACCCACAACTGGCTGCCACTGCCGCTGGATGGCCTGCTGACCGCCATCTATCTCTGCTACGGCATCGCGCTGGTGCGCTTTTCCGATAAGACGCAGCTGCTGCTCTATGTCTCATTCAATGAGTGGGAGGGGGTCAGGCGAGCGGAACATATCGCGGGCTGGATGCTGCTGTTTTCGGCGGCCATCGATGCAGCCGTCTCCCTCGACTTCGCCTTCAATCAAGGCCAGCTGGCGCCCTATATCCTGTCGCTGGGTCACCTGATGCTGGTGCCCATGCTGGCGGCGGCCGTGGTGATGGTAGGGGTCAATACCCCTGACGCAGAAGAGGAGGAGATGCCAGCCTCCGTTCCCGAGCCTGCTGAGAAAGCGCCGCTGCTGAACGAAGATCGCGCCCGGGAGATAGTGGCACTGCTCGATAACCTGATGAAAGAGAAAGCCTGCTATCTGGATCCTGAGCTGACCCTGGCCCGTCTCTCACGCAAACTGGGCATTCCCGCCAAGCAGATCTCCAGTGCCGTCAATCTGGTGCGCCAGCAGAGCATCCCCAGGGTCATCAACGAATATCGGATTGCCCATGCCAGGCAGGCCCTGCTGAACACGGATGAGAGCATCACCCAGATATTGATGAGCGCCGGTTTTCAGACCAAATCCAATTTCAATCGCGAGTTTCAACGCATCACCGGCCTGACTCCCAGCCAGTTCAGAGCAACGCGCGACCTGTCGGCCGCCTCCTAAATCAGTCGCCGGCTCTCGTTTGCTCCCGGCAATCCAGCCACTTGCCCATCCTAGCCCCCAGCTCGGAGCAGGCCAGCGCCGTCACGGCGGCCCAGAGCATCTGGTTGCCATCAAAGCCCGCCTGCTTTTCAAACAGCAGGGGCACCATAAGGTTGAAGCCGATGATCCCCAGTACCAGCCCGAGCCCGCTGCCCACCTTCTCCCTGCGGGATCGCATCTTTAACGTCATCTGATTGCTCCTGTTGAGATAAGATAGGGGACACACATCACCCCTGCAGACATCCCCGGCAAGATAACAAAGCCTCCCACAATGGGGACAGTCATCTTTTTAGGGGATGAAAATAGCTACATATACCCTTTCAAATCCATTTGCTGATCCAGTTCAAAAAACGATGAGATGCTGATGGTTGCATTATTTAAAGGCTAGCCTAGCCAGTTTCATTTGGCTTACCATGTCCATCCAGAGCCTGTTGAACTGCGATGGGTGACAGCCCTCACCGGTCAATGGAGCATTTTGAAATCTGTCATCCACGGGCGGTAGCGTGGGTTTTGGTGGTCTTACGCCTCACACAGAAAGGTGGGTGCCCCAGATTTTCGATAAAATTCATCCTTATATAATATTAAAAAATTAAAGGAGTACCTGTGCCAAGCCCTAAAGTATTTGTGTCATCAACTTGCTATGATCTTGGTATGGCAAGGGAGCAACTTCGATCATTTCTATTAAAAATAGGCTATGAACCAGTCTTAAGTGAATATTCAGATATTCTATATGATCCCAGAACACATACTCACACCAGCTGTATACAAGAAGTACCCAATGCTGATATCGTTGTCGTACTTATCGGCTCTCGCTTTGGAGGAAAAGCTATCCCTGACGCGTTGTCGAATATAGATTTAGAAAATCTAATTAAATCCAGCTTTGACGTAACTGTTTTAAAAGAACCAGAAAAACTATCAATCACACAATTAGAAGTATTGAAGGCCATAGATTCTGGCGTTCCTGTATTTGCCTTTGTTGATGAAAAAGTTATGCATGACCACTATGTATACCAAAAAAACAAAGAGCTTGTAGATAAGATAAAATTTCCGTCTATTGATAAACCTGAAACAGCTAAATATATATTCGAATTCATTACATTCTTATCACATAGAAATAAAGGAAATAGTGTCATTCCATTTGGTAAAATTGAAGACATTGAGAATCATCTAAAAAAACAATGGGGCTCTCTTTTTCAACGTCTCCTTCGAGAGCAACGGCAGCAAGATATTGAGACCAGAAAGGTCTTTACTATTAGCGAGCAAATAGAAGAGCTTAAGGCTGCAATGATTTCAACAATTGGCAACGCTCAGAATAGAGATGTAGCTCGTGGAGTTATTAGATTCAGACGCCTATCAGATTTTCTGTCCGGGATTACATTTCCTGACTTCGATATTGTCATGGAAGGGGAGATGAAATTTGAGGAACTACTGCATTACGCTGGAATTATTGAAGTAAGAGAAATACCAGAGCCAAGAAATTCACTTGGCAGAACAGCCTTGGTGAAGGCTGATGGAACTTACTATGAGTTAAGATTTAATATCGACTTTATAAACGCTCTAAATATTGATTGGGCTAGTTTTATTACTTTAACCCCAGATGTGCGCCGTATAATATTTGAGGCAATATCAGAAATGGGACGAATGGGTCCAGGCATTGTTAGATATAGAAATATAAACTTTAGCGAATTTTTTAACGAATACTTAGAACATGATAATAATAAATCTATGTCGCTAGAGGATTTATTAAAGGATAGTCCTGTTGATGAACTATCAGAAAGCTAGTTCTATGTTGCCGTAATAATTTAAATATCAAATATAATATAAATAAAAGGCGACCATCCGGTCGCCTTTTATTTCTGTCGCTTTCCAATCAGGAAATATTACCGCGCCGGTCGCTTGGCGCCATTTCCTTTGGCCGCAGGCTTGCCGCCTAGAGTGGCGGGTTTGGCGCCCGGCTTGGCAGTGCCTGCGCGGCTCGGGGCCTTGCCTTTGTGAGCGGGTTTCCCCTGCCCTGCCGGTTTACCCTGACCAGTGCCCTGCCCTACGCCCTGTGCAGCAGACTTGCCGTTGCCCGAGCCTTTCTGGAGCTGAGAACCCACCGGTTTGCCATTACCGGCCTTGCCGCCATTTCTGCTGGCTGCCGGGGCATTGGCTGCACCGGCCTCGCTGCGGGCGGCCTTGTTGCCCGCCCCGTTGCTGCGCTGATGAGTGATGGCACTGTGGCGGGTCAGCGCGGGCTTGAGGCCCTTGCTGCGGCTGCGCTCGGCTTTGGCTTCGCCACGGCCTTCCGGCGGCACCAGGCAGTCGGGGCCGTTGCCGATCAGGTGACCCTTGCCCATCTCCAGCAGGGCTTCGCGGATCATCGGCCAGCCGGCCGGATCGTGGTAGCGCAGCAGCGCCTTGTGCAGGCGACGGCGACGCTCCCCTTTCACCACGAACACGTCCCCGCCCTGGCGGCTCACCTTGTTGAGCGGGTTTTTCTCGGTGTAATACATGGTGGTGGCGTTGGCGAGCGGCGACGGGTAGAAGTTCTGCACCTGATCGAGCTTGAAGCGGTTGGACTTGATCCAGAGCGCCATGTTCACCATGTCTTCATCCGTGGTGCCCGGGTGGGCGGAGATGAAGTAGGGGATCAGGTACTGCTGCTTGCCTGCCTCTTTGGAATACTTGTCAAACAGCTCCTTGAAGCTGTAGTAGCTGCCCATGCCCGGCTTCATCATCTTGGAGAGCGGGCCCTCTTCGGTGTGTTCCGGCGCGATCTTGAGGTAGCCGCCGACGTGGTACTTGGCCAGCTCCTTGATGTAGCGCGGATCTTCCACCGCGATGTCGTAGCGCACGCCGGAGGCGATCAGGATCTTCTTGATGCCCTTGAGATCGCGCGCCTTGCGGTAGAGGTTGATGGTCGGGCTGTGGTCGGTGTCCATGTGTGGGCAGATGGTCGGCCAGACGCAGGAGGCGCGCCGGCAGGTCTGCTCGGCCTTGGGGCTCTTGCAGCGCAACTTGTACATGTTGGCGGTGGGGCCGCCCAGATCCGAGATGACGCCGGTAAAGCCCGGCACCTTGTCGCGGATCTCTTCGATTTCTTTCAAGATCGACTCTTCCGAGCGGCTCTGGATGATGCGTCCCTCGTGCTCGGTGATGGAGCAGAAGGAACAACCGCCGAAGCAGCCGCGCATGATGTTGACCGAGGTCTTGATCATGTCGTAGGCCGGGATCTTCGCGTTGCCATAGGCCGGGTGCGGCACCCGCTGGTAAGGCAGGCCGAACACCCCGTCCATCTCGTCTGTTTCGAGCGGGAAGGCGGGCGGGTTGACCCAAATAATGCGATCGCCGTGGGCCTGGGAGAGGGCGCGGGCGCAGCCGGGGTTGGTCTCATGGTGCAGGATGCGCGAGGCATGGGCGTAGAGCACCTTGTCCTCTTTGACCCGCTCGAACGCCGGCAGCTTGACGTAGGTCAGCTCCCATGGCTTTTGCTTAGGGGGTTGTACCAGGATGGGCTTGGCCTCCTGCTCCACCGGCGCGGTACCTTCGTCGTCCGCGCAGGGCGCCCCTTCCATATAGGGGTTGGGGATGGGATCGATGCGGCCAATCTGGTCGAGCTTGCTCGAATCCACCCCGCGCCAGCCCGGCAGCGGCTCCTTGCGGATGACCGCAGTGCCGCGAATGTCCTGCATGGTGTTGATGGTTTCGCCGCCAGCGATGCGGTGGGCCACCTCGATCAGCGGCCGCTCGGCGTTGCCATAGATGAGGATATCGGCCTTGGCATCGATCAGGATGGAGCGACGGATGGTCTCGGACCAGTAGTCGTAATGGGCGATGCGGCGCAGGGATGCCTCTATGCCGCCGATGACCACCGGCACCTCTTTATAGGCCTCTTTACAGCGCTGGGTATAGACCAGGGTGGCGCGGTCCGGCCGCTTGCCGCCCACGTCCCCCGGGGTGTAGGCGTCGTCGTGGCGCAGCTTCTTGTCGGCGGTGTAGCGGTTGATCATGGAGTCCATGTTGCCCGCGGTCACCCCGTAGAAGAGGTTGGGCTTGCCCAGGCGCATGAAGTCATCTTTCGATGACCAGTCCGGCTGGGCGATGATGCCGACCCGAAAGCCCTGGGATTCGAGCATGCGGCCGATCACCGCCATGCCGAAGCTCGGGTGATCCACGTAGGCGTCGCCTGTCACCAGCACGATGTCGCAGCTGTCCCAGCCGAGCTTGTCCATCTCCGCGCGGGACATGGGCAGGAAGGGCGCCGTGCCGTAGCACTCGGCCCAGTAACGGGGATAGGAGAAGAGGTTGGTAACCGGCTGCATTTTGACCACCTGGAACAATTCGGGTCGCGCATTATACCGGCAGAGCAAGGCGGGGGCGACGGCTTTTTGCCCCTACGATAGATGCGGAAAAGGCGAGCCAGCGGGGCTCGCCTGAAAAGTGCGGGTCAATTGTTGGCTCAGGCCAGGACGCGGGCCAGCACGATGCGGTTGTAGTGACGCTGCAGCAGCTGATAGCCACCCAGCAGGCACCAGACCAAAGCGGGCGCCAGGAACACCGGGTGGGTGGCGAGGCGCAGCATCAGCAGGCCCAGCAGGATCAGCGCGAACGGCCGGCTCTCGTAGAGCCACAGCGGCCAGCCCTGCTTTCGCAGCTGCTGCTTGTCGGGCCGGCGATAGGCCCCGCGTCGAAACCAGGCCAGCGAACCGGCCAGATAGAATGCCAACCCGGCCAGCAACAGCCCCGGCTGATCGGCAATCCCCAACAACAGCAAACCGCTGCCCATATAGGCAAAGGGCAGCGGTTCATAAATGGCTGATGGCAACATATGTTCACCTCAACGTTAAACTGGCTACATATTAACCTGCTCACCCGAGGATGCCATCAGCTTGCGTTGCTTTCACCTATATGGGTGTAGGCATCAGGCCGCCGGTTTGTCCTGCTGCGAGGCGGCCTCGCTGGCCGCCAGCGCTTCGTCCACCTGTTGATCCCGCGCTCCAGTCATGCCGGCCCGTTTGGCCAGCAGATGGTAGATGGCGGGCACCAGCAGCAGGGTCACCAGGGTCGCGAGCGATAACCCGAAGAAAACCACTGTCCCCACCGACATCCGGCTCTCGTAGCCCGCCCCCATGGAGAGCATCAGCGGCACGGCCCCTATGATGGCGGTGAGCGAGGTCATCAGAATGGGGCGCAAGCGGCGCACCGAGCCTGCGATGATCGCCTCGTTGAACCCCTCGCCGCGCTGGCGCAACTGGTTGATGAACTCGACGATCAGGATGCCATTCTTGGTCACCATGCCGATCAGCATGATCATGCCGATCTGGCTGTAGATGCTCATCTCCTGCCCCGTCAACCAGAGGCCGAGCAGACCGCCGAAGATGCCGAGCGGCACCGTCACCATCACCACCGCCGGGGTCAGCATGCTCTCGAACTGGGCCACCAGCACCAGATAGACCACCAGCAGGGCCAGAGCGAACACCATCACCATCTCGCCCTGGTTGTCGCGATAGTCCTTGGACTCACCGGCATAATCCACCGTCATGCCGCTTGGCAGGTTGGCGCTGGCCCAGCCGTCGAGGTAATCCAGCGCCTCGCCCAGGGTATGGCCCGGCGCCAGATCCGCGGTCAGGGTCACCGCCTTCTGACGCTGGTAGTGGTTGAGGCGCTGCGGGCTCGCCACCTGCTTGACGGTGGCCAGGGTCGAGAGGGTCACCATCTCGCCATTGGCCGCCTTGAGGTAGATGCGGCTCAAGTCGGAGACGCCGTTGAAGTCGCGCTGGTTGGCGCGCAGGTAGACGTCGTACTCCTCTCCTCTGTCGACATAGGTGGTCTGGCTGATGCCGCCGAGCAGGGCCTGCAGGGAGCTCGCCACGGTGGAGACCGGGATGCCGAGCTGGTTGGCCCGATCCCGCTCTATGGTCACCTGCAGCTCCGGGGTCTTCTCGGCATAGTCGAGATCCGGTGTCTCCATCAGGCCGCTCTGGGCTGCCGCCTCTTTCAGGGCCAACCCCTGCTGATAGAGCTCGGCGTAATCGGAACCCTGCAGCACGAACTGCACCGCCGCAGTGGAGCCGCCGCGAAAGCCCGGCTGGAAGGTGCGGATCATCACGTCCGGAATACCGGCCAGCCGCCCGCTCAGGGACTTGGCAAATTCGGTGGCGGTCTCATCCCGCTCGGCCCAGTCGGTGAGCTGGATGATGGCCATGCCGGTCTGATCGCCGCCGCGGCCGAAGGCCGGGGTACTGAAGCTCATGGCCTGCACCACCCCCTTGCCAAGCAGCGGCATGATGGCTGCCTCCACCTGCTGCATGTTGCGCTTCATCCGCTCGATGCTGGTGCCCTCGGCCCCCTTGACGAACACGTAGAGCACGCCCCGATCCTCGGTCGGGGTCAGGCTGGTAGGCAGCTGGGCAAACAGGGCGCCAATACCGCCAAGGCAGAGCACCAGCACCAGCGGGGTCCAGCGCGAGTGGTGCAGCATCCCGCCGAGCAGCCGGCGGTAGTGGGTCTCCACCCAGCCGAGGCCGCGATCGAGCGCCGCCGTCAACCAGTTGGGCCGATCCACCGAGCGCATCAGCCAGGAGCCCATGGCTGGGGTCAGGGTGAGCGCGATCAGCGACGAGAAGAGCACCGCCAGCGACAGCAGGATGGCGAACTCGGTAAAGAGCCGGCCCACCATGCCATCCATGAAGGCGATGGGCACGAACACCATCACCAGCACGGCGGTGGTGGCGATCACCGCAAAGCCCACCTCGCGGGTGCCGTGCCAGGCCGCCAGCAGGGGCGGTTCGCCGCGCTGCAGATGGTGGTGAATGTTCTCCACCACCACGATGGCGTCATCCACTACCAGACCGATGGCGAGAATGAGCGCCAACAGGGTGATGAGGTTGATGGAAAAGCCCAGATACCAGGCGCCGATAAAAGCGGAGATGAGGGACACCGGCACCGTGATGGCCGGAATGAGGGTGGTACGCCCCTGCCCCAGGAACAGGTAGAGCACGGCCACCACCAGCACGGCGCAGATGGCGAGGGTCTCGTACACCTCGTCGATGGCCTGCTTGATGAAGATGGTGGAGTCGTAGTCGACCTCCAGCGTTGCCCCCTCTGGCAGGAAGCGCTGCATCTCAGCCATCTTCTTCTCGACCCCCTGCGCCACTGCCAGCGGGTTGGCGGTGGACTGGGCGACGATGCCGATCCCCAAGCTTTCGCGGCCATTGCGCTGGTAAGCGCTGTCTTCGTTCTTGGCCCCCACCTCCACATCGGCGATGTCGGCCAGATAGATGCTCTGGCCGTTGGTGGCGGTGCGCACCTGCAGCGCCTGGAAATCGGCGGCGGTGTGATAGAGGCGGGCGATCTGCACCGCCATGGTCATGCTGTTGTTGCGGATCTCGCCGCCCGGCAGCTCGATGTTCTCGCGCTTGAGGGCATCCTGCACATCCGCCACCGTGACGCCGCGCGCCGCCATGTCGGCTGGACGCAGTCGCACGTACATCACCTGGGTCAGGTCGCCGGAGAGCGATACCTCGCTCACCCCGTCCACCAGGCTCAAGGGATCCACCAGCACCCGGTTGGCATAGTCGGTCATGGCGGTGCGGTCCATCTGGGTGCTGCTGAAGTTGAGCCAGACCGCCACGTCGCCGTTGCCGTTGTCCTTAGTGACCAGGGGTTCATCCACCTCGTCCGGCAGCTTGGGACGGGCGCGGGAGATGGCGTCGCGCACATCGGAGATCCCCTCTACCATGTTCCAGCCGAGCTTGAACTCCACCGTGATGACCGAGCGCCCCTTGCGGGTCACCGAGTTGATGTTCTTGATGCCGCTGATGCCGGAGAGCTGATCCTCGATGGGCTTGGTGACCTGGCTCTCCATGACGGCGGGGGCGGCCCCCTCGTACATGGTGGTGATGGAGACGGACGGCGTCTGCACGTCCGGCATCTCCCGCACCGTCAGCTTGGAAAACGCCACCAGACCGAACACGGTGAGCAGCGCGCTCAGCACCACCGCCACCAGCGGGCGGCGGACAGAGATATCGGAGAGCCACATCAGCCTTTGACCTCCGCCAGATCGTGCACGCTGACGCCGTCACGCAGGTTGACCAGCCCCTCGACCACGATGCGATCGCCTACCTTGAGCCCTTCGGTCACCCACACCTCTTCGCCATGGGTATCCCCCAGCACCACCGGCACCCGCTTGACCTTGCCATTGGCTTCAAGACGATAGACGAAGCGCTGCTCGCCGGCATACTCCACCGACTGGGCGGGGATCAGGGTCATCTTCTGTGGCGGCAGGGAGAGTTCGACGTTGAGCAGCATGCCGGGGCGCAGCTGACCATCTGGATTGGGGATGATCACCCGCGCCTTGATGTTCTGGGTATCGTTGGAGACGCGGCTGTCCAGCGTCTCCAGCACACCGCGGAAAGATTGGTCCGGCCAGGCCGAACTGGTCGCCGCCACCGCCATGCCGGGGCGCAGCAGCGAGAGGTAGCGCTCAGGCACCGCCAGATCGAGCCGCAGCTTGGCCAGCTCGTCCAGGTGGAGCAGGGTATCGCCGCTGTTGACCAGGGCCCCTTCGCTCAGATCGATGAGGCTGACCGAGCCGTCGAACGGCGCCAGCAGGGTGCGCAGGGAGAGCTCGTACTTGGCGGCATCGGCGCGGGCCTGAGCCTGGGCGACCGTGGCCTCCTGCCCTTCCAGCTCGGAAGTGGTGATGGCACCGCGCGCCACCAGCCGGCGCATGTCCCGCAGCTTGCGGCTCTCGTCGCGCACGCTGGCGCTCTGCTCGGCCAGCTCCGCCTGCTGCTTGCCGGCGTCGAGGGCGATCAGCACGTCCCCCTGCTTGACCTGCTGGCCGGAGCGCACCGCGATCTTGACGATGCGACCGGTCACCTCCGGGCTTATCACCACGGAGCGATTGGCGGCCAGCTTGCTCACCAGCTTGATGGAGGGTTCGGCCAGGCTCTGGCTGACCGTCTGCGCCCTGATGTTGACCTGACGTGGCTGGGGTTTGCCGGCAGGGGCGGAGTGGCGGTAATACCAGCCGGCGGAAATCAGCAGAGAGAGGCAGGCAAGCACCAGCCATATACGCATTTTCATCAAGCAATCCATGAAATTAAGAGAAAAGAGGGCACTTCATCAATGATGGTCACCATGTTACCCCCTGACTATGCCGTGACTATGTATAAATGTGACAAAACGTAACAGAAACGGCGATATTTGATTGAAATAGCAGTAGCAGAAGACGGGCTTCACGATTGTGCCCTAAACTGATGCTCCGAACCTGTCCGGATCCCGCTTAACGCCTATGCCTGAACCCAGATCTCATTTTGTTACCTATCGTCTGCAATGGCTGCTCTGCGCCTTCGTCGCCCTGCTGCTGGCCATCACTCTCAAGCTGACCCTGACCCAGGTCACCGACCATTATCAGAGCGACACCCTCAGCACAGCCTCCCGCTTGAAATCCCAGTTTCAGCAGATGGAAACCTTTCTCGAGGCCATGCGCGGTCAGGCAGAAGAGCGGCTGCGCAGCAACCCGCAATCCGCCCTCACCCAGCAGCTCTACGGCGCCCTGCGAGAGAATGGTGACCAGGGCTTTGCGCTGGATCGGGTGCCCGCCAACCTGCCCAAGGGGCTGAGCGGCAACCTGACCGGACTGGGGCCGCTGCCGGCCCCCGGCAGCCAGCGCGCCGCCAGGCTGCACCTGGCGCTGAGCCTCTCCCCCCTGCTCTCCACCGCCAGCAAGCTGCTGGGGGACAAGGTCGGCTGGCTCTACTTCACCGGGGTCGATGACTTCGTCTATCTCTACCCCTGGGTACCCGCCAGCCAGTTTCACTTTCGGCGCAACATCTATCTCAAGTCCTACTGGCAGGATGCCCTGAAACAGAAGGAGAAGAGCCTGCACGCCACCGTCTCGCGCCCCTACGAGGACTTTGCCGGCGCGGGCCAGATGATCACCCTGTCACAACCCATCGTGAAGGATCAGGTGCTGGTGGGCGTCATCAGCATCGATGTACTACTCTCCCGGCTGGAGCAGCTGCTGCGCGAATCCACCCCCGGCATAGGCACCCTGTTTCTGGTCAACCAGCATCAGCAGATCCTCGCCAGCAGCAATCAGGAGGTCGATTTCGTCCCAAAGCCATCAACGGCTCGGGATGGCTACCGCTGGCAGCAGGGGGCGTTTCAGTTCCAGTACGCCATTCCTGACACCGAGCTCACCCTGCTCCACCGCATCCCCCTGCCCTCCCTGCTGTGGGCCCTGCTCTGCCAGTCCGCTCCGACCCTGATCGCCCTGTTCTTCATGGCCTGGGCCGTGCTTGCCAATCTCAAGTCTCGCCGCCTGAACCGGCAGCTGGACTATCTCTCTCGCCACGATGCCCTGACCGGCGCCTTCAACCGCCACTACTTCGACGAGTTTGAGCGCCGCCATCAGCAGCGCGGGGGCAGCGTCGGGGTAATCATGTTCGATTGCGATCACTTCAAGCAGGTCAACGACCGTTTTGGCCACGAGGTGGGCGATCAGGTGCTGATCCAGCTGGTGCGCCTGTGCCAACAGCAACTGCGCCGGGAAGACGCCCTGATCCGCTGGGGCGGCGAGGAGTTTCTGCTGCTGGCGGCCAAAGGGGGCGAACCACTCGACCAGCTGGCCGAGCAGCTGCGTCTGCGCATCGCCCGCCACCCCTGGCAGGAGCTGGCGCCGGCCCTGGCGGTGACCGTCAGCCTGGGTTACCACCACAGCACCACCGATACCCAGTTGCAGGAGGCCATTCGGCGGGCCGACGTGGCGCTCTATCAGGCCAAGGCCAACGGCCGCAATCGCAGCGAACGCTGGCAGGATGACGGCGCCGGCAACTGCGGGTAAGCTGGCTTTCTCACTCACTCCTGGAGAGACAAAGTGGCACGAAAACCCCGTGTGGGACTGGCTCTTGGCAGCGGCGCGGCCCGTGGATGGGCACACATCGGCATCATACGGGCGCTGGAGCGGCTCGGCGTCAAACCGGATCTGGTGGCGGGATGCTCCATCGGCAGCTTTGTCGGCGCCGCCTATGCCGCCGGTGAACTGGACAAGCTGGAGAGCTGGGTACGCGGCTTCAGCCGCTTGCAGGTGGTCAGCCTGCTCGATCCGGCCCTCTCCGGCGGCCTGTTTCGTGGCGAGAAGGTGTTCGGCATCGCCGCCAACCACCTGGGTGATCCCGCCATCGAAACGCTGCCGCTGCCCTTTGCCTGCGTCGCCACCGAGCTCGACACCGGCCGCGAGATCTGGCTGCAGCAGGGGCCGCTGCGCCAGTGCGTGCGCGCCTCCTGCGGCATGCCCGGCATCCTGACCCCGACCCGGGTCGAGGATCGCTGGCTGGTGGACGGTGCCGTGGTCAACCCGGTGCCCATCTCGCTGGCCCGCGCCATGGGGGCCGAGGTGGTGATCGCCGTCAACCTCAACGCCGACATGCACCAGCCCTGGACCGACGAGCCGGATGAACCGAGCGGCGGCAACCGCTTCAGCCAGTGGTTCAACCGGGGCGACAGCCCCAACACGCCGGGCATGTGGAGCGTGATGACCGGCTCCATCAACATCATGCAGGAGCGCATCACCCGCGCCCGGATGGCCGGTGACCCGCCCGAGATCCAGCTCTGCCCGCGCCTTGGCAGCTTCTCCATCATGGATTTCCACCGCGCCAGCGACGCCATCAACGAGGGCGAAGCCTGCGTCGAGCGCAACCTCGACCAGCTCAAGGATGAACTCGGCCGCCTCGGTGTGCTCTAGTACGGTTCACCAGATTCGTCATCCCCAACAAAAAGAGCGCCTTGCGGCGCTCTTTTGCTGTGGGAACTGTGGGCCCAGCACGACCGGCTAGAACAGCCCCAACCCCTTCAGCATCACGATCAGGATCAGCAGCGGCGACACGTAACGGATGATGAAGAACAGCGGCTTGAGGATCGCCAGCTCCAGCTCGCCGCCGTTGGTCAGCGCCTCCTTCATTCGCTCGAAGCCCCACACCCAGCCCACGAACAGGCAGAGGAAGATGCCGCCAAGAGGCATCAATACGTTGGAGGAGACGAAATCGAACAGGTCGAAGAAGGTCTTGCCGGCGATATGAACGTCCGCCAGCGAGCTGTTGGAGAGCGCGCAGGTCGACCCCACCGCCCCCAGCACCAGCAGGTTGAGCAGGGTCGCCTTGGGGCGGCTCATGCCAAATCGCTCTGACACCACCGAGACCGGCACTTCCAGAATGGAGAGCATGGCGCCGGTGGCGGCGATGGCTGAGAGCACGAAGAACAGCACCATGAACAGGTGGCCAAACGGAATGCTGGCAAAGACCGCCGGAATGGTGATGAATAGCAAAGAGGGACCGGCGGTGGGCTCAAAACCGAAGGCGAATACCGCCGGGAAGATCGCGATGCCGGCCAGCATGGAGACGAACAGGTCGGCGCACATCACCCGGAAGGTGGTCAGCGGGATGTTCTGATCATCCCGAAAGTAGCTGCCATAGGTCATCATGCAACCCATGCCGATGGAGAGCTTGAAGAAGGCCAGCCCCATGGCGGTCAGCACTACCCCGGCCGTTATCTTGGAAAAATCCGGTGAGAACAGAAAGTGCAGCCCCTGGCTCGCACCCGGCAGGGTCAGGCTGCGGATGCCGATAACGAGCAGCAGAATGAAGAGCACCGGCATCAGCTTCTTGGTCACCGCCTCGATCCCCTTGGAGACCCCCATCAGCAGGATGCCGCCCATCAGAGCCAGCACCAGCCACTGCCAGAGCAGACTCTGCAGCGGGTCGCTGATCAGCGCCCCGAAGGCCGCCCCGGTCACCTTGGGATCGGTCGACAGGATGGAGCCGTCAACGGCCTTGAAGATGTAGGCAAAGACCCAGGCTGCCACCTCGGAATAAAAAGACATGATAAGGAAGGCGGCCAGCACCCCCATGGCCGCGATCAACCACCAGGGCTGCCCCTTGGGGGCCAGCTTGCTGAGGGTGGTGACGGCATCGGACTTGCCTTTGCGCCCCAGCATGATCTCGGAGATCATCACCGGCAGCCCGACCAGCAGCGTCGCGATGACATAGACCAGCAGGAAACCGGCACCGCCGTTTTCGCCCGTCAGGTAGGGAAACTTCCAGATATTTCCCAGCCCGACGGCTGAGCCCAGGGTGGCGGCAAGGACGCCGAATTTGCTGGTAAAGCCATCTCTGGCCTTGGGAGGGATTTGACTCATGCTTGTCTCACTGTGCGCATCATGCGAGGGATACCGCTAATTTTAGCGGTCAGAATTTTCTGAGGATTAATCCGGCTTGCCAAGGTATTTTCGTGAAAAGCCTTGGTGAGAGCACAATTAGCCAAATTTAATTAATTTCGCTGGTTATTTGATGGATAAAAAAATGCCGCCTCGATGGCGGCATTTTTGTCAAAGCTCAATCAAATCAAGCCTTGGCAATATCGTCCGGGCCGATCTGACCGATTTCGGCGACTTTTTTGTCAGCCAGCAGCCAGAGGGTGAACTTGTGCAGTTCCGGGTGATGAGCCAGTGCCACCAGGAAGGCGCCACCAACTTCACGATAACCCAGTTCGTAGTTCTTCAGGGTGGTCGGGGGAACGCCCAGCAGATCTGCAAACTTGGGACGGCTCAGGCCGACCGCTTCACGGATCTGACGGATCTTCTTGCCAACAGTTACGATATTTGAATTCATGTGTTCCATACTCCGTACGGCGGATTGACTCCACCTTTATTTTTCGCGACGACTCGTAGTCAAGTGTATCAGTTTTGAACGGACTCGTTATGGTCGAGCCTCTATCTTTAATCAGCGTCTTTCGACGACAACCCTTGCAAACATCGGGGATGGTAATCGCTCAACCGCCTCAGGTAAACAGTCTCGAAAAGAAACCTTTATTGTTGCCACAGGAATAACTCGTATAATTCGCCGGCTATCCCTTAAGAGTAAGAACTCATGGCGCTTCCCGGCATAATCTCCTGTTTACACCCTGTCACCATCCCCGCAGAACTCGCTCGTCAACTGCAGCAAGGCCAGCAGACTCGTGCCGAGGCCTTCTGGTTGCCCGCAGTGCTGCATGATCAGGCGACAGCAGTTTTGGCTGCGCTCGATGACAAGAGCAGCCTGTTTCTTGAGCGGCCCGCAACCGGGCTGCCATTGCGCAGTCACGACGGCATCATGCAGGAAGATGGAACCCTGCTGCTTGGCAATGGCCAGCATCTGGTACTGGCCAAAGAGCTGGGCGATGGCGGCCTGGTCCCCGTCAACGGTCTGGCCGAGATGGCCAACTGGCTCGAAGCAGGCCACCTGCATTTCTGCTGTTCAGCTGCAGTACAGCCTGTGGCGCGAGCCATCCTCAACATCTGGCCGCTCGATCCCTACCTGGCCCGTCATTTTTTGTGCAGTTTTACACCCTTACTGTGCGAAGCAACCGAGGCCGATTACCTGGCCGTGTTCCAGGCGAGGGAATTTCCCGCCATGGCGCAATCTGACTGGGTTCAGGCCTATATGAAACTCGAGAAGAGACTGCACCGAGCCTATTTGGATCACTAATTAATTTGGATAAACAGCCAGTTATCCACACGACACAATTTGCCATATGGATTATGTGTGAGCTTGATCATGTTTTGAAATCGGCATAGAGTGCGCCACGTCATCGGAATGACATCGGCTGTTCGTGAAGGGTTGAAGGCATTGCTTACGCTGCCACCCGCTCGCTTGTGCACCAGGAATGTGTGCCTCCCGGATGGATCCGGGATCCCTGCCAGACTCAACGCTGTTGTTCGGCAGAGCCTGCAGCTTACATAAATTAAAAAGTGCGAAGCACGTGAACAACGTGCCATCTCAACGAGGATTTTTTTATGATGAAAATGGCTCCTTCCCTGATCGCCATCGCCATGGCTGCCATGGGTGCAACTGCAGCTCACGCCGCTGACGACATCTACTTCGGTGCCGGTGCCGGTGCTGCCCACTTCAACGGTCTGAACAAGATCGGTGGTGGCGGTTACGCTGGTACTGAAGACGCTGCTGCTGCCAACGCCTTCGTCGGTTACAACTTCACCGAAAACTTCGGTACCGAGTTCGGCTACCAGTACGCTGGCCGCGGCAACACCGACGGTCTGCGTTACGAGAACCAGGGTGCCACCCTGTCCGGTATCGCTCGTCTGCCGCTGGGCGGCGACTTCTCAGCCTTCGCTGAAGGCGGCGCCTACTGGGCTCACACCGACGGTCTGGGCACCAGCGACACCAAAGTATCCCCGCTGGCCGGCCTGGGCGTGACCTACAAGGTTAACGACGCGCTGGATCTGCAAGCTCGTTACCGCTACATGTGGGACGTGGCTGACCTGCACGCAGGCGATGCCCCGGACGACGTACGCTACAAGTCCAACCAGAGCGTTGCGACCCTGGAAGCCGTATACCACCCGTTCCGCACTTCCTACGTAGCCCCGGCTCCGGCCCCGGTTGTTGAAGAAGCTCCGGCTCCGGCTCCGCAGGTTGTCGAGAAGAACTTCGCCCTGAACTCCGACGTGCTGTTTGCCTTTGGCAAAGACAGCCTGAAGCCGGAAGGCGTTGCTGCCCTGAACGGTCTGTACCAGCAAATCGTTGAATTCCAGCCGAAAGATGGCAACGCTGTTGTCGTTGGTTACACCGACCGCATCGGTTCCGACGCTTACAACCAGAAGCTGTCCGAAGCCCGCGCTCGCACTGTTGCCAACTTCCTGGTCAGCAAAGGCATGGCCGCCAGCAAGGTTGCTGTTGAAGGTCGTGGCGAAGCCAACCCGGTTACCGGCACCAAGTGCAACGGCGTGAAAGCCAAAGCTCAGCTGATCTCCTGCCTGGCTCCGGACCGTCGCGTTGAAGTTCGCGTATCCGGCGTACAAGAAGTTCAGAAGTAATCTGACTCCGTTCAGATGATGCGAAAAGGGGATGCCACGGCATCCCCTTTTGTTTGTCTCATCGCCGCCAGCTGACCAAAAACACAGCAACGCGCGTCACTTTCTGTCAAATCGTTTCCCTCCGCCAGTTTTCTAGCACCCCGTGCAGAGCCGCGCCAGCGCTGGATATCTGTACAGAAACTTGATCAACGCGAGTCAAAAGAATACAGTAACCCCGCTTGTAAGGCATTGGATGAACTATTAAAAGTGCTTCCGGCCCGGTTAGTTGTCCATGGAGCCAAGGCTTCGTGAGTATCCAGGAACCATCTCTTTTTTCATTCAGGCCAACCGTGGTTCACCATGGCGGTCGCAGCTGAATTGTCACTTGTGACCGGTATAACTGAAGAGTGCGCAGTACGCCCTAGCACGGCAAACTCAACGAGGATAAAACGATGAAAATGAAAATGGCACCCGCCCTGATTGCTCTGGCCATCGCGGCCATGGGGACTTCCACCGCTCAGGCTGCCAACGACTGGTACACAGGTATCGGTGCTGGTTGGGCTTATGGCCACGACCTGAACGACTTTGGCAAAGATGCCGACAAGGATGCCACCGCGCTCTCCCTGTTTGGCGGCTACAACTTCAACGATAACTTCGGCGCCGAGCTGGGTTATCTCTACGCCGGCAAGGGTGGCGTCGATGGCGTTGACTTCAAGACCCAGGGCGCAACCCTGTCCGGTCTGGCTCGTCTGCCGCTCGGCGACATCTTCTCCGTGTTTGCAGAAGGCGGCGCCTACTTCAACCACGTCAACGGCAACGGCAGCAGCGACAACGGCACCGCGCCGCTGGCCGGTCTGGGCGTCACCGCCAAGCTCTCTGACCTGATCGATCTGCAAGCCCGTTACCGCTACATGTGGAACCTGGGTGACGAGCAGAAGACCTGGGAAACCAACATGAGCGTGGCCACCCTGGAACTGGTGATGCACCCGAACCGCTCCACTTACGTGGCACCGGTAGCGGCACCGGCTCCCGAGCCGGTTCCTGAGCCAGTCGTGGTCGACAAGAACTTCGCCCTGAGCTCAGACGTGCTGTTTGCCTTCGGCAAATCCACCCTGAAACCGGAAGGCGTTGCCGCCCTGAACACCCTGTATCAACAGATCGTCGACGTACAGCCGAAAGATGGCAGCGCCGTGGTCGTTGGTTACACCGACCGCATCGGCTCCGACGCCTACAACCTGAAGCTGTCTGAAGCCCGTGCTCGCACCGTGGCCGACTTCCTGGTCGGCAAGGGTCTGCCTGCCGGCAAGGTAGCCATCGAAGGTCGTGGCGAAGCCAACCCGGTCACCGGCACCCAGTGCAACGGCATCAAGGCCAAGGCCCAGCTGATCGCCTGCCTGGCCCCGGATCGTCGCGTAGAAGTGCGCGTCACCGGCGTACAGCAAGTCACCCAGTAAGTCACCTTGGTGACCGAAAAGGAGGCCATCTGGCCTCCTTTTTTATTGCCTGGCGCTCACCCTGAGTACCTCGGCTGACCCGCAGATCCCGCTCATTGCCATCCTCGATACCACCTAAGTGGTTAAAAACCCTGCATCGCCTATAAATAGTGGTGGTTGTACACAACAGGGCTTGCGCCCTACTACACCAGACATCGACGAGGATACGCGATGAACATAAGAGTAAAACCTGTTTGGATTGCATTGGCACTGGCAGCCACGGGCGCACAGGCGGCGCCGGACAACGACTGGTACGCCGGGGTGGGAGGTGGCTGGGCCATCGCTCACGATCTGGGTGACTTTGGCAAGGATGCGAGCAAGGACGCCACCGCGCTCTCCCTGTTCGGCGGCTACAACTTCACCGAGAATCTGGGGGCTGAGCTCGGCTACCTGTCCACCGGAGACTGGGACGTACAGGGCAACGACTTCAGCAGCCAGGGCGCCACCCTGTCGGTGATTGGTCGGTTGCCACTGGGGAATATCTTCTCGGTTTTCGCCGAGGGCGGCGGTTATGTCTACCACGTCAAGTCCATCAACGGCGGCGACAACAACCTGGCGCCGCTGGCCGGCCTCGGCCTCACCGCCAAGCTGCACGACTGGGTCGACATCCAGGCCCGCTACCGCTACATGGTCCGGGTCGGCGACGATCCCGACAATGACAAGGTGGGCAGCGGCACCCAGCGCTGGGTCAGCGACATCAGCACCGCCACCCTGGAGCTGGTGATCCACCCCAACCGCAGCAAACCAGTCGAGCCGGCCCCAGCCCCCATGGTCGTTCCCCCGCCACCACCCGCTCCCGAACCGGTGGATCAGACCTTCAACCTGAGTTCGGACGTGCTGTTTGCGTTCGGCAAGGCGGAGCTGAAACCGGAGGGGATGCAGGCGCTGGAGTCGCTCTATCAGCAGATAGCCGACGTCAAGCCCAAGGATGGCAACGCCGTGGTGATGGGCTACACCGACCGCATCGGGTCGGATGCCAACAACCAGGCGCTGTCGGAGGCCCGCGCCAGCACGGTCGCCAACTTCCTGATCGGCAAGGGGCTGCCCGCCGACAAGGTGAGCATCCAGGGCAATGGCGAGAGCAACCCGGTTACCGGCAGCCAGTGTGATGCCATCAAGGCCAGGGCCGCCCTCATCGACTGCCTGGCACCGGATCGCCGGGTAGAAGTCAGGGTCACCGGCACTCAGGGTGCCCCCGAGGCAGCCGCTGCCCCGGCCGAGCAGTAATTCCAGCTACGAAGAGAGCACAGCGCCAGACGTGTGAAGAGGTGCAGATAACAACAGGTGGTGAGCAAGCCCACCCACAACGCGATGCACAAAAAAGGGATGCCGAGGCATCCCTTTTGCTTTGTGCCTTCCCGCCGAAATCAGAAGGAGGTACGGCGATAGCGACGATACTCGGGGCGCCAGAAGTTGGCCTCGATGGATTGATCGATCACCTCGTCCGGGGTCTGCACCGCCTTGCCCTGCAGCATGGCAGTCTTGGCCACCATCTTGGCGATGTAGCGGGAAACCTGATGAATGTCCGCCAGATCCGGCAGCAAGGAGCCCTCCTCCCCCTTCACCAGCGGTGAGCACTCCGCCAGCGCACGGCTGGCCGACATCAGCATGGCGTCGGTCACCCGGGTGGCGCCGGCGGCGATGACGCCAAGGCCGATCCCCGGGAAGATGAAGGAGTTGTTGCACTGGGCGATGACGTAGCGCTTGCCCTTGTACTCCACCGGTGCAAACGGGCTGCCGGTGGCCACCAGCGCCTGGCCGTCGGTCCAGCGGATGAGGTCTGCCGGTGTCGCCTCGACCCGGGAGGTGGGGTTGGAGAGCGGGAAGATGATGGGGCGGGCACAGTGCTTGTGCATGGTCTTGACCACCTCTTCGGTGAACAGCCCCGGCTGGCCGGAGACCCCGATCAGGATGTCCGGGCGACCGTGTTCCATCACCTCCAGCAGGGAGATGTTGTCCCCCACCGGCCAATCGGCGATGCGCTCCACCGGCTGGGAGAGGCGGCGCTGGAAGTCGAGCTGGTTGGGGATCTTGTCGGTGATGAGGCCAAACCGGTCCACCATGAAGACCCGGCTGCGGGCCTGGGCATCGGTCAGCCCCTCGGCTTTCATCTGCGCCACGATCTGCTCGGCGATACCGCAACCGGCGCTGCCGGCGCCGAGGAAGGCGACCCGCTTCTCGGAGAGCTTGGCGCCGGAGGCCTTGCAGGCGGCGATGAGGCTGCCCAGCGTCACGGCGGCGGTACCCTGAATGTCGTCGTTGAAGCAGCAGAGCTCGTTCTTGTAGCGGTTGAGCAGCGGCATGGCGTTGTTCTGGGCGAAGTCCTCGAACTGCAGCAGGATGTCGGGCCAGCGGCGCTTGACCGCCTGGATGAAGGCGTCGACGAACTCGGCATACTCTTCGCCCGAGATGCGCGGATTGCGCCAGCCCATGTAGAAGGGGTCATTCAGCAGCTGCTGGTTGTTGGTACCCACGTCCAGCACCACCGGCAGGCAGTAGGCAGGCGAGATGCCACCACAGGCGGTGTAGAGCGACAGCTTGCCGATGGGAATGCCCATGCCGCCGATGCCCTGATCGCCGAGACCCAGGATCCGCTCACCGTCGGTGACCACGATCACCTTGACGTTCTGCTTGGTGGCGTTTTGCAGCATGTCATCGATCCTGTCCTTGTCCGGATAGGAGATGAAGAGGCCGCGGGCGCGGCGATAGATGTTGGAGAACTCCTCGCACGCCTTGCCGACGGTCGGGGTGTAGATGACCGGCAGCATCTCGGTCAGGTGGTTGGTCAGCAGCCGGTAGAACAGCGTCTCGTTGGTGTCCTGGATGTTGCGCAGGTAGATGTGCTTGTCCATGTCGTTGCCGAACGCCATGAACTGACGGTAGGCCCGCTCGGCCTGCTCTTCGATGGTCTCGATATTCTGGGGCAGCAAACCTTCGAGGTTGAAGTTGCTGCGCTCTTCGCTGGTGAAGGCGCTGCCCTTGTTGAGCAGCGGGGTCTCCAGCAGGGCCGGACCGGCATAGGGGATGTAGAGGGGACGTTTCTGATTATTATCTTCAAACATGGATCGGGTACCTAAACGATGACCTGGACGAAGGAGTCCGCCGATCCTATGGGCTTGCGCCATTAATTTCAAAGAGTTTGCACATCCGTTGCAAAAGGTTTGCGACCCAGGCGACGAAAGGCGCCGGGGGTCAGACCAGTGAGCTGGCGAAAGCGGTTGGCAAAGTTGGCGCCGTCGCTGTAACCGACCCGGCCAGCCAGCTCGCCGAGGGGCCAGTTGGTGTAGAGCAGCAGCTGGCGCGCCTTGTTCATCCTGAGTTCGGTCACCTTCGCCATGGGCCCCATGCCGAACGCCTGCTGGCAGAGCCGATGCAGATGGGGCACCGAGCAGGCCATCTGATCGGCCAGCAACGCCACGCTCCAGGGCTCGTCGAGGCGCGCCTCCACCCGCCGAAACAGCGCCTGCAGCCTGAGCTCAGGCGTGCCGCGCACCTCCCCCTGCAGGGTGCGCTCCAGGAGCGCCAGCAGCAGGCTGAGCAACTGGGGCTGCAGCGGTGAACGAGTGCCTTCCCCCTGCATCAGGCTGAGCAGGTGATAGAGCTGCTCCCCTTCCTCCCCCTGCCAGATGCGGTGGCCGAGCCGGTGCAGGTGCTGCCAGCGCGGCACATCATCCAGCAGGATCCAGCTGGTGCGCCACTGCGCCCCCACCAGCTTGAGACCACCGGGCACTGCCGCCGGCAAGAAGATGAGCGAACCGGCCGGGATGGGCTGCTCGCCACCATCGGTGAGCAAAGCGCCCCCCTCGTCGTGGCTCACCATCAGGATGTGAAACTCCGGCCGGTTGCGACGGATCAGGTAGTGATCGCGAATGCTCGAGAGCCCGGTCAGGAAGATGCCCGCCTCGCCGAGCAGCGGCAAGCCTTCACGCCCCAGCATCCGCTCCTCACAGGCCGGGGCAATTTCCAGACACTCGCTGACAAACGGCATAACACCTCAACAGGATAGTTTTACACAAGAAAGCCGAGAGAGGCTCACAGTGAAGTCGCTCGCCACTGCCCTTATCATACCCATGACGAACCTTGCTTTTTATCTACCCGGTTAACATAAATGAATTATTGGCAAGCGATTTTAAAACAAACCACCGATCGTGAGTTCATGACCCGATTGTGGCGGCTGGCCCTGCCGGTCTCGCTGCAATCCATGATGTTCTCCCTGCTCGGCCTCATCGACATCATGATGGTGAGCCAGCTTGGCACCACGGCTGTGGCGGCGGTCGGCTTGGGTAACCGGGTCTTCTTCTTCAATCTGCTGGTGATAGCGGGACTCTCGGGCGGGGTCTCGGTGTTGGCGGCACAGTATTACGGTCGTGGCGAGATGGCCGGGGTGCGCCGCTCGCTGGCGCTGGCGCTGGTGGGGGCCCTGCTGGTGAGCCTGCCGTTTGCCCTCGTCTACGTGCTCTCACCGGGCAGTGTGCTCGGCTTTGCCAGCCAGGAGCCCGCGCTGCGCGAGCTGGCCGATCAGTTTCTGATGATCACCGGCGCCACCATCCTCTGCACCGCCGTGGTGGTACCGCTGGAGTCGGCGCTGCGTTCGGTCGGCAATGCCGCCGCCCCCACCCGCATCGGCATCATCGCCATCGTTGCCAACGTCATCCTCAACTACGCCCTCATCTTCGGCCATTTCGGCTTCGAGGCGATGGGGGTGGCCGGCTCGGCCTGGGGCACCACCCTTTCACGGCTGCTGCAAACGACCCTGCTGCTGCTCTACGTGAGACGCTACGAGGCGCGCCTGATCCCGCGAAAAGATGACTGGCTGGCCGCCTTCAAGCGCAAGGAGGTGGTGCGCTTCACCCTGATCGCCCTGCCGCTCTTGTTCCACGACGGGCTCTGGGCCTTCGGCATGCTGCTCTACGGTTTTCTTTACGCCCACCTTGGCACCGACTCGCTGGCCATCATGACCACCCTCGGCACGCTGGAGAGCATCCTCATTTCCCTCTTCTTCGGACTGGCGGTGGCCTGTTCCACCCTGCTCGGCCACCGGCTCGGGGCGGAAGAGTACGAGGTTGCCTGGCAGCACTCCCAGCTCTTTCTGCTGCTCGCCCCCATCGGTGCCCTGCTGGTGGGGATTGCGGTCTGGCTGCTGCAGACCCACCTGCTGCAGTGGGTCGGCAACCTGCCGGGTGAGCTGATGACGGAGGCCGGCCAGGTGCTCGCCATCATGTGTCTGGGCATGCTGCTCAAGGTGTTCAACATGGTGGGCATCATAGGGGTGCTGCGCTCGGGCGGGGATGTGAACTACAGCATCTTCATCGACATCGTCGGCATGTGGTGCATCGGCCTGCCACTCGCCTGGGGGGCGGTCAACCTGCTCGGCTGGCCCCTCTCCTGGGTGGTGGCGGTGGTGTTGCTGGAAGAGCTCAGCAAGGTGTTGCTGGTGCAGCGTCGCATTCGCCAGCGCCGCTGGCTCAGAAATCTGGTGCTGGGATAAGGGAAGAGAGCAAAGCGGGAAAATGCGGGGTCATATCAATGACAGAAAATCCCCGTTTGCAGTATGCTGGCCCCCTCTTCAATCAGAGGCAGGGCGCACCGCGTACAGCGACATTATGCCCCTGCCCAGTAGTCGTTTAAGGAGACGAGCATGCAACCACAAAAAGAGCTGATCACCGAGACTGCCCTGCTGGAGATGGCCAACAAGATCATCAAGGAACACGAAGACTTCATCCACGGCATGCGTGCCGACTCGGTGGAGCAGAAGGGGGAGATCCTGGTGTTCAAGGGGGAGTTCTTCCTGGCCGAAGATGGCACCCCGACCGGCAAGACCATGGCAGTGTTCAACATGTTCAAGCTGCTGGCCCAGCAGCTCTCCGGCAAGTACCAGCTGGGCTGAGCCCGCTCAACCCAGCGCAAGCAAGATGCCGCCCTCAGGCGGCATCTGTCTGTATGGCGGCAGGCTGTGCCGGCTTGCCACCCAGCTCCCCCACCACGCAGTTGCGCCCGGCCATCTTGGCCATGTAGAGGCACTCGTCGGCCCGGTTGAGCAGATCCTCGACCCCCTCGCCGCGCAGGGCCAGGGTCAGGCCGATACTCACCGTCACCTCCAGCAGTTCGTCCGAGGTGGGGCTCTTCACCAGCCGCGCCTCCACCGCCACCCGCAGCCGCTCGGCCACCCGCTTGGCCTGGGCCAGCTCGGCGCAGTTGGGCAGCAGGATGGCAAACTCCTCGCCGCCGTAGCGGCCCAGCACCATGCCGGGCTCCAGCTGCTCCGCCAGGGTCGCCGCCACCTCCTTGAGCACCGCATCCCCCGCCAGATGGCCGAAGGTATCGTTGATGCGCTTGAAGCGGTCCAGATCCAGCAGCAGCACCGCGAACGGCGCCTGCTTGCGGATCATGCTCATCCGCGCCTTCTCCAGCTGTTTCATCAGCAGGCGACGGTTCATCATGCCGGTCAGCTTGTCGGTGGTGGACTCCCGGTAGAGCTGCAGCAGCATGTTGAGCTGGCCACACTGCACCCAGCTGCTGGCCAGGGCAAACAGCCCCAGCAGCCAGATCTGGTTGAGGGTCTGCACGCTCCAGAGCGGCTGCCCCACCAGCAGCCAGTTGCCGGCCAGCATGGTGACCAGAATGCCCCTCGCCAGCTGCAGACCGAGGGAGAGTGGAATGGGGAAGATGGCGAACAGGCTGATGAGCAGGTAGGGGAACGCCATGTAACCCGCCTGCAGCTCCTGATCCGCGCCGAAGCTGTGCAGGCAGATGAGGGAGAAGAGCATCATCACCGCCATCAGGTAGCCGAGCGCCAGCTTCATGCGTTCGCGTCTGAAGTGGATGAGGTAGGAGAAGGGGATGAGCGGGGAGAGGGCGAGCAGGCAGAAGATCCGGGCCTGAAACAGTTCATCGAACTGGGCGGAGGGCAAGGTCAGCCAGTCCACCACCGCCCAGGCAGGCAGGCCCACCATCAACAGACAGGTGAGCAGCCGAAGACGCACCGTCATAAAGCCCATGCGGGTCAGGGTAAAATCTTCGGAGTGGGCACGGGCACTCCAGAACTCCGACAGCTTCAGCATCCAGAGCCTCCAAATCGCAACAGAGGGCTCATTCTACGCCGTGCGGCGGCAAAATCCTATGCAACCGGCCCCATTTCCGGGCGAGCGCCGTCACACAAACCGGCGGATCATAATCGCCACGCGCAAACGTTTCAACCCATCGAAAAATAAACCCGTTGCAACCCGAATTAGCGCTGGTCAGCCCGCTCTCAATCACTAAAATAGCGCCCAATTTTCTGCCCCCTCCCCCACACATTCGAGGTATTTATGGAACAGGCTGCCGCCGTACGCGCAACCCGAGAGGCCCATCCCCCCAGACGAGCCCATAGCGAACTGGTCTATGGCATAGAGGATGTCCCGCCCCTGCCCCAGACCCTGTTCGCCGCCCTGCAGCATATGCTCGCCATGTTTGTCGCCATCATCACCCCGCCCCTCATCATTGCCAACGCCCTCGGCCTCCCTGCCGCTGACACCCGCTATATCGTCTCCATGTCGCTGGTCATGTCCGGCATCGCCTCCTTCATCCAGACCCGCCGCTTCGGCCCCCTCGGTTCCGGCCTGCTCTCGGTACAGGGCACCAGCTTCAACTTCCTCGGCCCCATCATCGCCTCCGGCCTCGCCCTCAAGCAGGCGGCCATGCCCACCGAGGATCTGCTGGGCACCCTGTTCGGCACCATGCTGGCGGCCGCCCTCACCATAGTGGTGATGAGCCGCTTCCTGCACCTGGTCAAACGGATCATCACCCCGCTGGTGACCGGCATCGTGGTGCTGCTCATCGGCCTGACCCTCATCAAGGTGGGCCTCATCAGCATGGGGGGCGGCTACGGCGCCCTGTCAGACGGCAGCTTCGCCAGCCACACCAACCTCTTCCTCTCCCTGCTGGTGCTCGGTCTCATCGTGTTGTTGCAGCGCAGCCGCAACCCCTGGCTGCGCCTCTCCGCCATCATGATCGCCATGTTGGTGGGCTATGCGGTGGCGCTGCTGCTGGGCAAGGTCAACGCCCCCACCTTCGACGGCCCGCTGCTGATGGTGCCGATCCCGCTCCATTACGGGCTCGGCTTTGACTGGCAGCTGTTCGTGCCGCTCGCCATCATCTTCGTGGTGACGGCGCTCGAGGCCATCGGCGACATGACCGCCACCTCCGACATCTCCGGCGAGCCGCTGGAAGGGCCCGTCTACATGGCGCGGATCAAGGGCGGCGTGCTGGCCGATGGCGCCAACTCCATGCTGGCGGCGGTGTTCTCCACCTTCCCCATGTCCACCTTCGCCCAGAACAACGGCGTCATCCAGCTGACCGGGGTGGCCAGCCGTCACGTCGGCCTGTTCATCGCCGCCATGCTGGCGCTGCTCGGCCTGTTCCCGGCGGTGGCGAGCCTGGTGCAGCAGATCCCCGAACCCGTGCTGGGGGGCGCCACCATCGTCATGTTCGGCACCATCGCCGCCGCCGGCGTGCGCATCATCTCCCGCGAGGAGCTCGATCGCCGCGCCCTGATGATCCTGGCGGTGTCGCTGGCCATGGGCCTCGGGGTGGCGCAGGTGCCGGAAGTGCTGCAGCACCTGCCGGATCTGGCCAAGAGCGTGCTCTCCTACGGCGTCGCCACCGGCGGCCTCACCGCCATCATCATGAACCTGCTGCTGCCCAAGCGCGCCGCCGCACAGGTCTGACACTCCGCCATCCTTGCACCAAAGCCCCGCCATGCGGGGCTTTACCTCCTTCGCTGCCACGGGTAGTGTGCTGGGCAGCCTCTGCTCAGGATGCCTTTCATGCCCTATACCCTGCTTCCCTCTCTGCCCAGCAGCCACACCCCGGATCAGATCCTGGCCGAGGAGCAGCGCTGGTTGCGAGAATGCGCCCATGACCGCCAGCCCCGCGCCCACCTCTGGCAGGCGCCCCAATGCCTCATCGTCACCCGCAAGGACACCCGCTTGCCCCGCTACCAGGCCGCCTGCGAGCAGCTTGCCGCCGAGGGCTGGCCCGTGCATGTGCGCGACAGCGGCGGCACCGCCGTGCCCCACGGCGTCGGCATCCTCAATCTGTCGCTCATGCTGCCTCGCACCACTACGGATCTGGCTCACTACTACCGGCTGCTGGGGGCGCCGCTGCTCGCGCTGCTCGGGGAATACGGTCTCGTGGGCAGCTATGACTTCGTGCCCGGCTCGTTTTGCGATGGCCAGTACAATCTGGTGATCGGGGGTCGCAAGGTGACCGGCACCGCCCAGCGCTGGCTGGCGCCGGGTCAGGATCACCACGGGGCCGTGCTGGCCCAGGCCATGCTGCTGGTGGCCGGCAATGTGGATGAAGGCACCCGGATGGCTAGCCGCTTCTACGAGCTGGCGGGCGGCGAGCTGCGCTTTCTCCCCGCCACCTCCACCACCATCGCGCAAGCCATAGCTTGGCAGGGGAGCGAGGGCGAACTGGTGGAGAGGGTGCGCGCCCGGCTCACCGCGCTGCTGACCCAGGAGTGAGCCCAGCGCCCTGCTTCTGGGCACCACAACTTGCCCCCTCATCAAAAACGCCCATAAAAAAAGCCACGACCCGGGTCGTGGCTTTTCGTTTGGATGGGTGGTCTTGGCATCAGGCCGTCTGCGGCTCGGGCTCGGACTCCGTCTCCCGGTCCCGGCTGAAGTAGGCGCGGGTCTCGGCGATCACCACGTGGCGCAGGCCGATGAGGCCGATGAGGTTGGGCACCGCCATCAGGCCGTTGACGATGTCGGCCAACAGCCAGATCAGGTCCAGATGCAGGAAGGCACCGCTCGCCACCAGCACCAGATAGATGAGGCGGTAGGGTTTGATCGCCTTCACCCCGAACAGGTACTCGGTGCAGCGCTCGCCGTAGTAGTTCCAGCCAAGGATGGTGGTAAAGGCGAAGAACAACAGGCCGATGCTCACCAGATACTGGCCGACATGGGCATCGAGCCCCTGGGCAAAAGCCAGACTGGTCATGGCCGCGCCGCTCACATCGCCGCTCCACACCCCGGTCACCACCAGAGTCAGGCCGGTCATGGTGCAGATGATGATGGTGTCGATGAAGGTACCGGTCATGGAGACCAGCCCCTGCTCCACACAGGAGTCGGTCTTGGCCGCCGCCGCCGCGATGGGCGCAGAACCCAGTCCCGACTCATTGGAGAAGACCCCGCGCGCCACCCCGGACTGGATCGCCAGCATGATGCCGGCGCCGACGAAGCCGCCGGTGGCCGCATGGCCAGTGAAGGCGCTCCCGATCACCAGGGCGATCGCCTCCGGCAGGGCGGCGGCATTGTTCACCAGCACGCCCAGACAGGCGACGATGTAGAAGATGGCCATGAAGGGCACCACCTTGCTCGACACGCTGGAGATGGACTGGATGCCCCCCAAAGTCACCAGCGCCACGATCAGGGTCAGCACCACGGCGGTCACTTCACGGGGTACCGAGAAGGAGAGGCTCATGGCGTCACTGATGGCGTTCACCTGCGGGAAGGTGCCGATGCCGAAGAAGGCGACGCCGATGCCGAACAGGGCGAACAGCTTGGCCAGCGGCCTGGAGCCGAGCCCCTTCTCCAGATAGTACATGGGGCCGCCGGCCATCTGGCCGTTGGCGTCCTGCTGGCGATATTTCACCGCCAGCAGGCACTCGGCGTACTTGGTGGCCATGCCGAACAGGGCGGCCATCCACATCCAGAACAGGGCACCCGGGCCGCCGAGCTTGATGGCGGTGGCCACACCGACGATGTTGCCGGTGCCGATGGTTGCCGAAAGCGCAGTACAGAGAGCGCCGAAGCTGGAGACATCCCCCTGCTTGCCCTGACCCTGATCGCGGCCAAAGACCAGCCGCAGGGCGAGCGGCAAGCGCACCACCTGAAGCAGACCCAGACGCAGGGTAAGGTAGATACCGGTCCCGACCAGCAGGATCAGCAGGGGTGGACCCCAGATAAAGCTATCGATGGCGGCGAGCGCCGATTGAATTGATGACATGCATCCTCCTTAAGAAACAAAAATTAAGGAGGAGAAGGATGATCTTCCCATAGGTGTCGCGATCGGCCAGAGGCGATCGGATGCGGGCCAAGCCCAGGTACAACCATCCCATCCCCTCTGTCCTTTTGCCTGAGAGTTTCCGGCGCCAGATTGCGATGCAATCACGGTGCCTTGCTCCTTCGGCGCCCGATTCAACGGGTCTCTCCAGAGTATCGTCCAGTAGCAGTCCACACCGGTTGCCCGGTACCTGAAAGATTCACTTCTTCGGTGGATGGTTGCCCATCGCTCTCCTGCTACCTTCATCCGAACTAGTTTGGATTAGGAAGCGGGCATGGTAATCCAAAAAGTGTGAGCTGTCTCCCACTCGGCCATCCCGGCCGCCGTTTTTTTTCGTACCGAACCATCTGTTATTTGTTCGTTAACTATCAATAAGTTATTCCCACTTGCCACAGATGGCCCAGCTTCACTAGCCGATACGGCCGCCATATCAAGATGATATTTCGTCTCGACCAGAAAAACTTGCCGACATATCCAATCAAAAGGGTTGCACACAAACGCAATAATCCGATAATCCCGCGCATAACTAAGCACTTTGCAATGGAGTTATGCAATGTGCCTGGTTGGTCCCTCCGGACCGCTCGCCTGAGCCGGCCGTCGCCGGTTCAACCCCATATGGCTTGGGCATATCACGCCCCCTAAGGATGACCAAAAGAGAATGAACGAGACCCTGGTAGCACAAGATTACCGTCAGCTGGTTGAACAGTTCGGCTCCCCCCTGCTGCTGCTCGACAAGGCAGCCGTCCGCAAACAGTATCGGGCCCTGGCGGCCGCCCTGCCCGATGTACGATTGCACTATGCACTCAAGCCCCTGCCCCACGACGCAGTGGTCTCTGTCTTGAAGGAAGAGGGGGCCTGTTTCGATCTGGCCACCAATGGCGAAGTGGATCTGGTGCGCAGTCAGGGTGTCCGCCCGGGACGCTGCATTCATACCCATCCCATCAAGCGCGACAGCGACATCCGCTATGCGCTGGAGTACGGCTGCACCGTGTTTGTCTACGACAACCCGCTGGAGCTGGAGAAGTTCATCCCCTACAAGGACGAAGTGAAACTGCTGCTGCGGGTCAGCTTCCCCAACCCCGAGACCAAGGTCGATCTATCCAAGAAGTTCGGCTGCACTCCGGAGCAGGCACTGCCGCTGTTGCAACTGGCCCACGCCAAGGGGATCAAGGTGATGGGGCTGTCGTTCCACGTCGGCTCCCAGGTGCCCCACGCCCGTCGCCATGTGCAGGCCATCGACGCCTGCCGCGAGATCATGGAGCAGGCCTGGGAGCTCGGTCTCAAGCCCTGGGTACTGGATATCGGCGGCGGCTTCCCGGTGGATTATGAGGGCGGCGAGTTCGATATCGACGGCTTCTGCGCGCCGATCCGCGAGGCCCTGGCCAAGCTGCCCGCCACGGTGCAGAAAATTGCCGAGCCGGGCCGCTTCATCAGCGCGCCGGCCATGACCTCGGTCTCCAGCGTGATGGGCAAGGCCCATCGCGGCGACAAGATCTGGTACTACCTGGATGACGGTCTCTACGGCAGCTACAACGGCCAGCTCTACGATCACGTCACCTACCCGGTGAGCATTCCGCTGGCTCGCGGCGAGCTGCACAACTCGGTGCTCTCCGGCCCCACCTGCGACAGCGTGGACGTGATCCGTGACGGCATCATGCTGCCGGATCTGGCCATCGGCGAGCTGGTGGTAGGCCGGGTGATGGGGGCCTACACCTGGGCCTCGGCCTCCACCTTCAACTTCTTCCCCAAGGCGAGCATCCTCATTCTGGACAGCAGCCAGAAAGGACAGAAGCTGGTGGCGGTCGCCTGACAACAGGCCGGATGCAAAGAGGGGAAGCCGCGGCTTCCCCTCTTTCGTTTCATCCAGTTCAAACGGCTAGATGAACTGGCTGGCCAGCAACCAGCCGGTGTAGCCGACGAAGCAGGCGAGCAGCAGGCCCCCCTCCAGCCGGTTGATGCGCCCCTGCCCCTTGCGGCCCAGGCACATCACCAGCAGCAACAGGGTCAGCCCCATCATCACGCTCCAGTCGCGGGAGAGCACTTCCGGTGCCACGTCGAGCGGGTGGATCCCCGCCGCGATCCCCACCACCGCCAGGGTGTTGAACAGGTTGGAGCCGAGCACGTTGCCAAGGGCCAGATCGTGCTCGTTCTTGCGAATGGCGATAAGCGAAGAGGCGAGCTCCGGCAGCGAGGTGCCGACGGCGACGATGGTGAGGCCAATCACCAGATCGCTGATGCCAAGCGCCTGGGCGATGGTCACCGCCCCCCACACCAGCAGGCGGGAGGCTGCAACCAGCAGCACCAGCCCGACGATGAGCCAGCCGATGGCGGCCTTGAGGGACATCCCCTCGCTGTCGATGCTCTCCTCGGTTTCCGCATCCAGCGCATCCCCCTTGCCACGCATGCCGGCCCGGATCGACCAGCCCATCAGGCCGACGAACACCACGCCGAGGATGACGGCATCCGTGCGGTCCAGATGACCGTCCAGCAGCAGGGCGCCGGAGAGCAGGGTGATGCCGAGCAGGATGGGGATCTCCTTGCGCACCACCTGGGAGGCCACCGCGATGGGGCTGATCAGCGCGGTCAGCCCCAGGATCAGGGCGATATTGGTGATGTTGGAACCATAGGCGTTGCCGAGCGCGAGGCCGGGGTTGCCCTGGGAGGCCGCCAGCGCGGAAACCACCATCTCGGGGGCAGAGGTGCCAAAGCCGATGATCACCATGCCGATCAGCAGCGGCGGCATGCCGGCATAGCGGGCGGTGGCGGCGGCGCCATCGACAAACTTGTCCGCACTCCAGACCAGCAGCGCCAGTCCGGCAATCAGGGCAACAAAAGCCAGGGTCATAACATCTCCATTCCATCGCCAGCAAACACAAGAGCCAGGCGATGGCCCGGCTCTTTGCAGAAGTGGGCCCAGTGTAGCGGGCCGACTTTCCATTTCAAGGGAAAATCAAACGACGATTGATATTTTACAGCGCCGCCAGCAGGCTCTGGGCATCCGACACCTCGAACTTGCCGGGGGCCTCCACGAACAGCTGCTCGACCACGCCATCGTTGGCGATGAGGGCAAAGCGCTGGGCACGCACGCCACCAAAGGCCCCGGTCTCCTTGGCCAGACCCAGTGCCCGGGTCCAGCTGCCGTCGCCGTCGGCCAGCATGGTGATGGCCTCGGCGTTCTGGGCATCCTGCCACGCCTTCATCACGAAGGCGTCGTTGACCGACAGACAGCAGATGGCATCCACCCCCTTCTCCTTGAACTTGTCCGCCAACACCACGTAACCGGGCAGGTGGGCATTGGAACAGGTGGGGGTAAAGGCACCGGGCACCGCAAACAGCACCACCCGCTTGCCGCCAAACAGGCTTTGGCTATCCCGCTGCTGCTTGCCCTCGGCGGTGATGAAGGTGAATTCGCCCGCAGGCAGGGCTTGGCCAATCGCTATCATGATCTCTCGTCCTCAACTGGATGGCAGGGGCTCCAGTCTACCCCACTCCCGTCATGTGACACAGACCCCGATCCCGTCCGCCTTTTGGACTAACCTTGAGCAGGATCAGCCGACCAAGGAGGCCTCATGCAGCACTATTACGATGGACTGGAAATTCGCCCCTCCGCCTTGCGAGAGCAGCAACAACTGGATCAACTCAATCACCTGCTTACCCATGTCGGCCAGTATTGCGCCGGTTATTCCAGTGCCTACCGCCAGCGCCGCCTGCAGGATCTGGGCGAGCTGACCAGCCTGCCCCTGCTCAACGCCAGCGAACTGTTCGCCGCCCAACAGGCTCACCCGCCCTTTGCCGGCCTCACCGGCCGCCCCGCCAGCCAGGCGCTGCGGGTCTTCGCCTGCCCGGGCCAGCTGGCCATTCCCGAGTACGCCGGCGCCGACTGGTGGGGGGCGGCGCGCGCCCTGTTCGCCGCCGGTTTCAAGGCCGGGGAGGTATTGCTCAACGGCCACGACTACCACATCAGCCCCACCGCCTTCATCTTCGACAACGGCGCCCGCCAGCTGGGCGCCCCCGTGGTGCCCTGCGGTCCCCACGATACCGGGCGCCAGCTGGAGGCACTGCAGCGCTATGAGCCGACCGGGTTCGTCGGGCCGCTGGCGGTGCTGCTGGATCTGCTGGAGGCGGCAGAGCGAGCCGACGTGCCGAGCGACAGCCTGCGCTGCGCCCTGCTGTGCGAATCCTCCCACCCCGATACCCGGCCGCTGCAAGCTGTGCACGGCATCCGGGCGCTCAACTGCCTGTTGCTGCAGGATGCGGGGGTGATCGCCTATGAGAGCCAGCCCGGCCAGGGCTTCATCGTCAACGAAAGCTGCCTCATCGAGATCATCGATCTGGCCAGCGGCGAGCCGGTCATCGGCGATGGCGTCGGTCAGCTGGTGGTGACCCGGCTCGATCTGGAATACCCGCTGCTGCGTCTGGTGACCGAGTGGCAGGGCCACTGGCTCGCCGGTGCCAGTCCGTGCGGGCGCACCAACCGCCGGCTGAGGCTGATCTAACACCACCCGCCCCGAAACAAAACGGGCAGCCAGTGGCTGCCCGTTTTACATGCTGGGTACGCGTCAGCGCCGCGCCTGCCAGGTGGCGATGGCGAGCAGGGAGTCGGGGGTAAATTCGGCGGCCCGCGCGGCGATCTCCGCCTGGCTCATCCAGCACACCTCGCTCACCTCTTCGGCCTGCAGTTGCAGCGGCCCCTGATAGCGGCAACTGAAGAGACCGCCCCAGACCCGATACCCCTCCCCTTCGGCATAGAAGTCACCGAATGCCTGCAGCGGCACATCACGGATCCCCAGCTCCTCGGCCAGTTCGCGGCGGGCGGAGGGCTCCATCAGCTCGCCCGTGGTGACCACGCCACCGGCACACGCATCCAGCATGCCGGGGCAGAAGTCCTTGCTGAGGGTGCGGCGCTGCACCAGGATGCGGTCAGCCTCGTCGAGCACCAGGATATAGCTGGCGCGGTGGCAGAGGTTCTCCCGCCGCACCTTGGCACGCTCGGCAACCCCGACCACCTGATTGTTTCCATCCACCACATCCACCCATTCCACACGCAGACCCTTCTTGTTCATGGCGTTAAACTGCCCGCAGTATATCGGGGCAACGGCTTGTCATGGCAGCCTTTTTTCACTCCCGCCTCACATGGACGGCCAATGCGGGCAGAAGAAAAACCGGATTCATACAAACCTCCACAAACTGTCACATCCGTGTCACCTGGCAACGCCATAGTGTGCCCTGTCCACGCAACAGGTGTTTTGTGATGAAGGTGTTCAAGAACTTGTCTCCCCGCCAGATTGCCCGCTACATCAAGAGCTTCCATCACGGCAGCTTCATGGTGGAGGCCCACGGGCGGTTCGAGTTCAGCGGCGGCGAGATCAATCTGGAGAGCCTGACCTGCCGTCAGACCCTGAGTCTGGCCCGGCAGATCAATCTGGAGGTTCGCGGCCTGCGTCACACCACCCTGCTGTTGGGGTAACTTCCATAGTCCTTTCTGTTTTGTAGTCTGCGTCCATGCACGTCTTTGCCCGCCGGCTACTCGCCGCGCGGGCCGTTTTCGATGTCGGTGATCACCCCGTTGCGCACGGTGACGAAGCGCATGAACTCGTTCTTGCCGAAGTTGTAGGTCCAGCGCTCCCCATACTTCACCTGCATCAGGTTGCCGAACTGATTCTCCTCGTTGCGGGTCAGCTCCTCGCGCAGCATGGGTTCGCCGCACTTGAGCAGCATCTCGGCGGTGCTGTCCCCTTCGGTGATCAGCGCATTCTTGCAGCGCATGGCGCCGGCACTGGCCGGCAGACTCAACAGCAGGGCCAGCAGGGCCCCGCCAACCAGCGGTAGTGACTTCATCGGTGACTCCATTTGAACAGGGCACTGCCCAGGGTGATGCAGCAGAGCGTAAACAACAGGACCCAGCCCAGTGGCGCCGCCACCTCGGCCCAGCCTGCTCCTTCCAGCATGACGGCGCGGGCCGCCGCGATGATCTGGCTGAGCGGCAGCCAGGCCGCCAGCTGCTGCAGCCAGGCGGGGGCCCCTTCCAGCGAGAACCAGACGCCGGAGAGAAACATCATCGGCATGCTGATGATGTTGAGCAGCCCGCTCGCCAGCTCCTCGTTCTGGATGCGGGCCGCCACCAGCAGACCGAGGGATGCCATGGACGCCCCGCCCATCAGGGCGATCAACAGCAGCAGCCAGCCCGAACCCAGCAGCGGCACTCCGAGCAGGCCGTAGGCCACCAGAAACACCAGCAGGCTCACCACCAGGGTGATCAGGATGCGCGACAGCAGCTGGGCGCAGAGAAACTCGGCAGCCGAGAGCGGGGTGGCCCGCAGCCGCTTGAGCACCCCGTTCTTGCGGTAACGGACGATGACGAAGCCCACCCCGAACAGGCCGGAGAACATCAGGTTCATGCCGATCACCCCGGGCAGCAGCCAGTCGCCGTAGCGAATGGCGCGCCCGCTCAGGGTCTCCCGCACCAGCTGCGCCGGCACGGCCTGGCGCAGCAGGTACTCGGCCATGGCTCCCTGAGGGGCGTCCGGATTGATCCAGTAACGGCCCGTGCCGGGCGAGAGCAGCAGATCCAGCTGATGGTGGCGCACCTTGAGCCGGCCTTTCTCCTCCTCGTCATAGGGGATGATCTTGAGCAGCGGCACGGCGCGCAGCGGGGCATAGGCTGCGGGCAGCTCCCCCACCACGCCCATCTGCACCAGCGGCTTGGGCGGACCGGAGAAGATGAGGGTAAACCCCAGCACCAGCAACAGCGGAAAGGCCAGGTTCCAGACAAGCGCCGCCCGATCCCGCACGAACTCCAGGTTGCGGGCATAGAAAAGCGCCCCGATGCGCTTGAGGGATCCCGTCATCTGGTGCTCCTTGGGCTGGCAGGCTGGGGCGACATGCCGGCAGGCGCCGCTGCGGGGTACCACGGGGTAGCTTTCATGCACCGCTCCGCAGGCTGTGGCCGGTCAGATGGAGGAAGAGATCCTCCAGATTGGGGGAGCGCACCTGCATGCCGGTCAGCGGCACGCCCAGGCTCAGCAGCCGTGGCAGCAAGTCCGCCACGTCGGGGCAGCTCAGCTCCACCTGCTCGCCCAGCGGGCGCAGGGGATAGCCGAGACTGGCGAGGGTCGGGTGAGCCACAAGGCGCACCAGCACGCCGTCAAAATGCTGGGCCAGCAGGGCGACCGGGGTATCCAGGCTGAGCAGATGGCCGTGATCGACGATGGCGATCTGATCGCACAGCTGCTGGGCCTCGTCCATGTAGTGAGTGGTGAGCACCACCGTCTTGCCCTGCGCCTTGATCGCTTCGATGCGCTGCCAGAAGTGGTGGCGGGCCTGGGGATCGAGCCCCGTGGTGGGCTCATCCAGAAACAGCAGCTCGGGGTCGCCGAGCATGGCCAGCGCCAGCAGCAGCCGTTGCCGCTGACCGCCGGAGAGCTTGCGGCTGTCCCGCTCGATAAATTCTCCCAGCGCACACAACTCGATGAGCTGGGCCTGGGGCAAGGGGGCCGGGTAGAGGCTGGCAAACAGTCGCAGGGTATCGCGCACCGTCAGGAAATCCTGCAGCGCCGTGTGCTGAAACTGGATGCCGATGCGGGAGCGGTAGTCGGGGCCGCGCGGGGCACCGTGGAACAGGATCTGGCCGCTGTCCGGGGTGAGGATCCCCTCCAGCAGCTCGATGGTGGTGGTCTTGCCTGCCCCGTTCGGGCCGAGCAGGCCGAAACAGCTGCCGGCGGGAATGGCAAAGCTGAGCCCGTCCACCGCCTTGACGCCGGGGAAGTGCTTGACGAGATCGACGACTTCAATGATGGCAGCCATGGGCGCTCTCCCTGCAGGAGCCATGACTATATCCAAAAGCGCAGGCGCTGCCCATGCCCCGCCGCGTGCGGCGCAAAAAAACAGACGGCGACCCGAGGGTCGCCGTCTGTATCAATCAAGCCAGCCGGATCACAGGATGTCCAGCAGCTCCACTTCGAATACCAGGGCAGAGTACGGCGGGATGGAACCGGCACCGCGTGCGCCGTAGGCCAGATCCTGCGGAATGTAGAGCTTCCACTTGGAGCCAACCGGCATCAGTTGCAGCGCTTCTACCCAGCCGGCGATCACGCCAGTGACCGGGAATTCGGCCGGCTGGCCGCGGGCGACGGAGCTGTCGAACACACCACCGTGGGTGAAAGTACCGTGGTAGTGCACGCGGACGGACTGACCGGCTACCGGTACGGCACCGTTGCCTTCCACCAGCACTTCGTACTGCAGACCGGACTCGGTGGTCTTCACTTCGGCGCGCTTGGCGTTGTCGGCCAGGAAGGCTTCGCCTTCGGCGGCGGCAGCCTTGGCGACGGCTTCCTGCTCTTCCTGCATGCGGGCGGTGATGACCTGGAAGGCATCATTGATATCGTCACGGCTGACCGCGAACTCCAGACCATTCAGGGCATCTGCCAGACCTTGCTGCAGGGCCGGGATATCCAGACCGGCGAAGGCTTGCTGCGCCAGTTGATCACCCATGTTGCGGCCGATGCCATAGCTGGCCTTCTGTTCGATAGAGTCGTATTGGGACATTGAGAAGTTGCTCCGGGTCCTGAGGGTAAAAGAGACGGGATAATATCAGACTTTTGCGCCAGGTGCTGCCGGCCCGTCCCCGGTTTTGCCACTAGGTGGGAGGTGTCTCACATCAGCCCCCTCATCCCCACCCCTTCTCCCACAAGGGGAGAAGGGAGGGAAAACAGAGCACCATCACCCCAGCTCACATTCAAGCCGTATCAGGCCCTGTCCAGCAGAGCCCGCATCGCTGCAACTTTGGCGCCGTCGGTAATATTGACCCGGCCGTCGTCCGAGGTGCCCATGTTGACGCCCCATGACGAGACACCATGTCGCCGCGCGGCCCGTATCAGGCCCTGTCCAGCAGAGCCCGTACCGCTGCAACTTTGGTGCCGTCGGTGATATTGACCCAGCCATCGTCCGAGGTGCCCATGTTGACGCCATGGGGCACCATGCCGCCGCGCCAGCCCATGCCGGACATGTGCACCTCGTTCACCCCGGTGAACTCCACTATGGTGCGCACGTTGTCGGCATTGACCCCGGCGCCCGGCATCAGGCTGGCCCGCCCCGCCAGCGCCTGCTGCATCGCCTGCAGGGTCTCCAGCCCCGCCAGCGCGGTCGGCGCGTGGCCAGAGCTCAGAATGCGCTCGCAGCCGGCGGCGACTATGGTCTCCAAGTCGAGGCGCCAGTCGGAGGAGAGGTCGATGGCGCGGTGGAAGGTAACGCCAAGAGGCCCTGCCGCCTCCACCAGCTGGGTGAGCTTGGCGGCAGGCACCCGTCCCTGCTCGTCCAGCAGACCGACCACTACCCCCTGCAGACCGGCGGCGCGGGCCGCCGCGATATCCTGCAGCATCATCTCGAACTCCCCGTCGCCAAAGCAGAAGTCACCGGCCCGGGGCCGGATCATGGCGTAGACGGGAACGGTGGCATGGCGCGCCGCCAGCTGCATGAAGCCATAGGAGGGAGTCAGGCCGCCCAGCCCCAGCGCAGAGCAGAGCTCGATGCGATTCGCGCCAGCCTCCTGGGCAGTAAACAGGGATTCCAGATTGTCGATACAGATTTCAAGAGAGGTCATGATGGACTCCTTTATTGGGGAGATCAGACCCCGGATCTGATCTCATAAATTGAGCAAGGCGGCCCCGCGCACCCCGCCGGCGCCACCGAAGCGGGCCTCGCGGATCTCGGGCAGGGCGACCCCGGGTAGCAGATGGCCAGGCAGGCGCAGCGGCAGCTGTTCGTAGAGCGCGGGCAGACCGCTCAGGCCGCCCCCCAGTACCACCACGTCGGGGTCGACCACCGAGATGGCGGTGGCAAGCCCAGCAGCCATGATTTCGAGCCAGCAGTCGGCCGTGGCCACCGCATGGGGTTCGTGCGCCTCGAAGCGCCCCACTATCTGATGGCCGCTGGCACGCTGACCGTGGAAGTGATGGTAGAGCCGCTCCAGCCCGGTGCCGGAGGCATAGGTTTCAAAACAGACCAGACGACCGCAGCCGCAACGGAGGCGAGGCAGGTCGGGGTACTTCATCAGCATGGTGGCCGGCAGCGGGTAGTGGCCTATCTCCCCCGCCAGCCAGTTGCGGCCCTGGATCAGCTTGCCCGCCAGATAGACGGCGCCACCGATGCCGGTGCCGATGGTGACGCCGAGGGCGCTGTCGGCTCCCGCCGCCGCCCCCTGATGTACCTCGGACCAGAGGAAGCAGTTGGCATCGTTGTCCACCTTGACCGGACGCTCCAGCAGTTCGGCCAGATCGGCGCCCAGGTGGCGACCATTGATGGAGGGCAGATTGGCCGCCACTATGCTGTGGTCGTGCCGGTTGAGAATGCCGGGAAAGCCGATGCCCACCGCACCACGGGCGCCGAAACGGGCATCCGCCTGTTCGACCCGCGCGCGAATGAGCTGCTGCAACCCTTCGTAATCATTGCCGGGAGTGCTCATGCGCTCCTCATGACAGAGATTCAAGGCGCCGTCATACACAGCGAACGCTATCTTGGTGCCACCAATATCAAAGCCGTAATACATGCCACACTCCCTTGTCGATGAGTCGCCTCACCTCAGCCTGTCCAGAGGGGGACATTGTATTAATTCGCAAAAAAAATAAAGTGACCGGAGGCGAAAAACGGGAGAGAGATCAAAGCAAACGAAACATTTGTCGCTGCAGGCAGGGCTGGCCGAGGCTCATCAGGGTGCGCTCCTGACCATCAAACATGAAGCCGCGGCGCAGGTAGAACCCTTCGCCGATGTGGTTGCCATCGAGCAGCCACAATCTGACGCCTTCACAGCCGGCGCGCCGCATCTGCATCGCCACCGCCTGCCACAGCCGCTTGCCGTGGCCCTGACGCCAGTGGTCGGGATGCAGGTAGAAGGCGCGGATCCAGGCGGTGGGGTACTCCCCCGTCGTCTCCGGCTGCCAGTAGAGCAGGCCGATCACCACTTCGTCCTGACACAGCAGCATGGGCCTTGGGCCTGTCTCCGCCAGCCGGCGCTGCCAGATCTGTAGATGCTCGGTCACCGCCAGCTGAGCCAGCATGTCGGCACCGAGCACGCCGCCGTATGCGGCGAGCCAGCTGGCCCGCTGCATCACCGTCATGGCGGCGGCGTCATCGGGCCGTGCCATGCGCAGGCTTATGCCTTGCATTGGGGTACCAGCCCGGAGGCGCGGGCCTGCTCGTAGAGCGGCACGGCTTCAGCCTGCTGGGCCTGCAGCTCGGCGATCCGGTTCTCGTTGCTGGGGTGGGTGGAGAGCAGCTGGGGCGGCGCATTGCCACCCGCGGCCGCGCTCATGTTCTGCCACAGCGGAATGGCTTCGGCCGGATTGAAACCGGCGCGGGCCATCAGATCCAGACCCAGCCGGTCCGCCTCGCTCTCCTGCTCGCGGCCATAGGGCAGCATGACGCCGACCTCCACCCCTAGCCCCAGCGCCGCCATGGTGGCACCGCGGTATTCGCTGCTGCCCATGGCGATGTCGGCCGCCGCCAGCCCAAGGCCGGTCAGCTGGCTGCGGGAGAGACGCTCGTTGGAGTGCTGGGCCAGCACGTGGGTCAGCTCGTGACCGATGACGGTGGCGAGCTGATCCTGGTTTTTGGCCACCTTGAGCAGGCCGCTGTAGACCCCGATCTTGCCGCCAGGCAGGGCGAAGGCGTTGACCTGCTTGGAGTCAAATACCACCACTTCCCAACTGGTGATGCCGTACTGGCTCGGCACCTGGGCGGTCACCGCCTTGGCGACGCAGGAGACATAGGCGTTCATCTTCGCATCCGTGCTCACCTTCTCCTGCTTCTTCATCTCTTCGAAGGAGTCGGCCCCCAGCTTGCTCATCTGCTGGGGCGAGAACAGCAGCATCTGGCTGCGGCCGGTGGGAGACTGGGCACAGCTGGCGAGCAGGGTGGAACAGAGTGCCGCCAGGCCAAGCTTGAACAAGGGAGATGTCATGGAGGTGTCCTTCACCATAAAGATGCCCTATTTTCGGAAATGCGGGCGTCCGGTGCAAGTCGGCAAATCACCCGGTCTGGCGAAAGCGGTCACATACCGCCATCATGCGGCGGCCAAAAAACAAAACGGGCCCCGCAGGGCCCGTCTGACAAAGGAAACCGGCTTACATGATGCCCAGTTTCTTCAGGTCGGCTTCGACCACCTTGGCCGGTACCGGTACGTAGCCATCTTTGGCAACGATGTTCTGGCCCGCCTTGGAGAGCACCATCTTCAGGAACTCTTGCTCCATCGGAGAGAGCGGCTTGTTCGGGTGCTTGTTCACGTAAACGTACAGGAAGCGCGACAGCGGGTACTTGCCGGTGATGGCGTTGTCGGCGCTGGCCTCGATGAAGGTCTTGCCATCCTTGGAGAGCGGTACGGCGCGCACGCCGGAGGTGACGTAACCGATGCCGGAGTAGCCGATGCCGTTCAGGGAGGAGGAGACGGACTGCACCACGGAGGCAGAACCCGGCTGCTCGTTCACGCCGCTCTTGAAGTCACCGTTGCACAGGGCGTGTTCCTTGAAGTAACCGTAGGTACCGGACACTGAGTTGCGACCGAACAGTTGCAGATCCTTGGAAGACCAGTTGCCGTCCAGACCCAGATCCGCCCACTTGGTGGCGGCCTTGGCTTCGCCGCACTTGAGAGTGCTGGAGAAGATGGCATCCAGTTGCGGCATGGTCAGCCCCTTGATGGGGTTGTCCTTGTTGACGAACACCGCCAGGGCATCGACCGCGACGCGGATGGCTGTCGGCTTGTAACCGTAGCGCTTCTCGAATGCCTCTTCCTCGCCGGATTTCATGGCGCGGCTCATGGGGCCGAACTGGGCAACGCCTTCGGTCAGTGCGGTCGGCGCGGTGGAGGAACCGGCGGCCTGGATCTGCACGTTGACGTTGGGGTACATGCGCTTAAATTCTTCGGCCCACAGGGTCATCATGTTGGCCAGGGTGTCCGAGCCGACAGAGGACAGGTTGCCCGAGATGCCGCTGGTCGGAGTGTAATCCGGCAGGTTTTTATCCACACCGGCAGCCAGGGTGCTGACGGAAAACAGGGTAGCTGCGGTGAATCCGATTACACCAGCCAGTTTGTTGAGTTTCATCCAATCTCTCCAAGGTTGCAGAACGCAGTCCATCAAAACACGGGTTAACTTGGCTCACCGCCGGCCACGCCAGACGATGCGCTGAGTGTCATTTCCTGCCCTCTTCCCCCAGTCCTGCGGTGGCAGAAGGCAAGCGTCAATCTGAGGCCGAAAGTGGTCACATCCCGAGCACTGCGATCGGCCGGTCGCGTTTCGTACTCTCCCTGCGCCAAACCGGCGACAGGTCCGTTCTCAAGACGGCGCCAGTATCTGACCTGGCAGTGACAAATTTATGGATTTAATGTGACACTTTAATGACATGGCGGGCTTGTTGAACAAATGAAAAAAGGGCCGCCATCGCCGCCCTCATTTGATGCCAACCCCTTGCCGGAAAAGACTATTTCACCACCACCATGCGGCCGGGGATGAGAAAGCTGAAGCGGCTGCCGAGGCCAACCCGGCTCTCGATGTCGAGCTGGCAGTCGTGGTGACTCAGGGCATGCTTGACGATGGCAAGCCCGAGCCCCGAACCGCCGGTGTGACGGGAGCGGGCCTTGTCGACCCGATAGAACCGCTCGGTGAGCCGTGCCAGGTGCTCGGGCGGGATCCCCTCCCCCTCGTCCTGCACCGCAAACAGCGCCATCGCCCCCTGCTTGCGCCACTCCACCGTGATCTTGCGCCCCGCCGGGGTGTAGTGGATGGCGTTGTAGACCAGGTTGGAGACGGCGCTGCGCAATTGATCCTGATCGCCACGCACCAACAGATTGGGCTGCACCATGAACTCGATCTGGTGGGCCCGCTCGCCGGAGAGCGCCCGCGCCTCCTGCTCCAGCAGTCCCAGCATGGCGGGCATGTCCACCAGGTGGGAGAGATCCACGGTCGGCGCCGCTTCGATGCGCGACAGGGTGAGCAGCTGATTGACCAGATTGTCCATGCGGATGGTCTGCTCCATCATCACCTTGTGCGCCTTGGCCCACATGGCGGGCGGCGGCGGCTCCTCGGTCATCTCCAGATAGCCCTTGAGCACGGTGAGCGGCGTGCGCAGCTCGTGGGAGACGTTGGAGACGAAGTGCTTGCGGGTCTTCTCTAGGCTGCGCAGCCGGGTCACGTCCCGCACCACCAGCATGGCCTGATCCTCGGCGTAGGGCATGATCCGAAACTCGAGAAACTTCTCCTCGTTGATGGGCGAGGTCATCTCGAACGGTTCGTCATACTGCCCCTTGCCGAGGTAGGCGCCGAAGGCGGGATGGCGAATGAGGTTGCCGATGTGCTGACCGGCATCTTCCGGCCAGCGAAAACCGAGCAGCTGCTCGGCCAGCCGGTTGCACCAGAGGATGCTGCCGTCGGTGCGAAACACCACGGCCGCGTCGGGCAGTGCCTCGGCCCCTTCCCGAAAGCGGCGGATCAGCCCCGCCAGCTCGCGGCGGCGGGCCCGGTGGCGCTGCTGCAACTTGTAGATGCCGTTGAAGATGTACTCCCAGCTGCCGCTGCCGTTGGGGGGCACCAGGCTGCGATCGTGCCACAGCCAGTCAGACAGCCGCTTCTGGAAGCGATAGTGCCAGCCCAAGTGCAGCACGGTGGCCACCAGCAGGCAGAGGGCGAGGGTATTCGTCAACCAGCCGACCAAGGCGAAGGGCGCATAGAAGAACGCCATTCGCCACAACTGGCGCCGCCAGGCATAAGGTTGCAACATAACTTCCTCTACAGACGGGTTGAGAAGCGATAGCCTGCGCCGCGCACCGTCTGGATCAAGCGATCGTGTCCCGTCTCTTCAATGGCCTTGCGCAGGCGACGGATGTGCACATCCACGGTTCTGTCCTCGACGTACACATTGGTACCCCAGACATTGTTGAGCAGCTGCTCGCGGCTGTAGACCCGCTCCGGGTGGGTCATGAAGAAGTGCAGCAGCTTGAATTCGGTCGGCCCCATGTCGAGCGCCTTCTCCTCGGCGCTGACTCGGTGGGATACGGGGTCCAGCTTGAGCCCCTGCACCTCGATCACCTCGTCCACCGAGGTAGGGGAGACGCGACGCATCACCGCATGCAGACGGGCGGTGAGCTCCTTGGGCGAGAACGGCTTGGTGATGTAGTCATCGGCCCCCGCCTCCAGCCCGCGCACCTTGTCCTCTTCCTCGCCGCGGGCGGTCAGCATCACCACCGGGATCTGGCGGGTCACCTCATCCTGCTTGAGCTGCTTGATGAACTGGATGCCGCTGCCGCCTGGCATCATCCAGTCCAGCACGATGAGTTCAGGGTAGGGTTCGCGCACCTTCGCCAATCCGTCGGCAAAATCTTCAGCTTCTACTGTTTCATATCCCTTCTGCTCGAGCACGAAGCAGAGCATTTCGCGGATCGGTGCTTCGTCCTCGACCACCAGAATTCGCTTAGCCATATCCCTTCTCTCTCCTCTGTGAAGATGGGTGCGCCAATTATTAGAACTTTCTGTGACACTTTTATGACTTTATGACAGGCGGGATGATAAACGTTTTCAGATTCAGTTGGCAGCAGCGAGTTGCAGCAGATCCCAGCGGTTGCCACTGATGTCCTCGAACACCACCACGGTGCCGTAAGACTCAGTTCGCGGCTGTTCACAAAAGTGGACACCGTACGCCTGCATGCGCTGGTAATCGCCCCAGAAGTCGTCGGTTTCGAGGAACAGGAAGACCCGGCCGCCCCCCTGCTGGCCGATGGCGGCCCGCTGCTCCGGGGTCGCGGCCCGTGCCAGCAACAGGGCGGAACCCGGGGCCCCCTTGGGGGCAACCCGCACCCAGCGCTTGCCCGGTTTGCCCGGCTCGTCGAGGGGCGTGTCTTCCAGCAGCTCGAACCCCAGTCCCTGGGTAAAGAAGGTGATGGCCTGGTCGTAATCGGCCACCAGCAGGGCCAGGGCGCCAATGTGTTGTGCCATGGGAAGTTCCTCAACAGATGAATGGACGGGGCGCATCATAGCGGGGGACGGCCCCGGGCTCCAGCACCGGGGCAGATGAGAGGACATAAGGGTAGAAAGCGGGAGCATCCCGTCGGGCAGGCGCAGCTTCCCCGCCTAAAGCAACCGGTTCAGCCCTGCCCGAGCCAGTCGCGCAGCACGCCATCCCGGTCTCCGTCCAGCGCCGGCGAGGCGCGCCCGTAGCGCACCGGGGTGGCCGACAGATGCAGCGGATTGGCCAGGGTGGGCAAGCACTGCTCGCCGCGTTGCACCTGCTGCACCCAGCCGCGCACCGCCCCCTGTTCGAGGGCGAACAGGGCATCCAGGGTAAGGATGGGGCCGCCCGGCACCCCGGCCGCCTCCAGCATGGCACTCCACTCGGCACTGCTGCGCGCCAGCAGTCGCTCGGCAATCAGGGCATTGAGCCGGTGGCGCTGACGCACCCGGGCGCTGTTGCTGGCAAAGTCCGGGTCCGTCGCCCAGCCGGGTTCCCCCAGCAGGGCCGCCAGCGCGGCAAACTGGCCGTCATTGCCCACCGCGAGGATCAGATGGCCATCCCGGGTGGGATAGACGTCGTAGGGGACGATATTAGGGTGGCCGTTGCCAAGGCGCCCGGGCGCCTGACCGGTGGCGAGATAGTTCATCGCCTGGTTGGCCAGCACCGCCACCGACACGTCGAGCAGGGCCAGATCGATCTGCTGCCCCTCCCCGGTTCGCTCCCGGTGGCGCAGGGCCGCCTGGATGCCGATGGTGGCGTAGAGGCCGGTGAGGATGTCGACGAGCGCCACCCCCACCTTGACCGGCCCGCCGCCGGGGGCCTCGTCCGGCTGGCCGGTGATGCTCATCAAGCCGCCCAGCCCCTGGATCAGCAGATCGTAACCGGGTCGCTGGGCCCAGGGACCGTCTTGGCCAAAACCGGTGATGGAGCAGTAGATGAGCGCCGGGCGGCGGGCCTTGAGGCTCGGGTAATCGAGGCCGTAGCGCGCCAGTCCCCCCACCTTGAAGTTCTCGATCACCACGTCGGCCCGGTCCACCAGGGCCAGCAGGGTTTCGCGATCGCGGGCCAGATCGAGGGCGATGGAGCGCTTGCCCCGGTTGGCGGCATGAAAGTAGGCCGCCTCCCCCGCCACCAGCTCGGGCGGGCCCCAGTGGCGGGTGTCGTCACCGCGCCCTGGGGCCTCCACCTTGACCACGTCGGCACCGAGATCGGCAAGCAGCTGGCTGGCCCAGGGGCCGGCCAGCACGCGGCTGAGATCCAGCACGCGCACGCCGGCAAGGGGCCCCATCACTCAAACGCCTGCAGGTCGGTCTGGGCCCGCCCCAGGATCAGGGCGTGGATGTCGTGGGTCCCCTCGTAGGTGTTGACTGCCTCCAGGTTCATCACGTGGCGAATGACGTGAAACTCGTCGCTGATGCCGTTGCCGCCGTGCATGTCGCGGGCGACGCGGGCTATCTCCAGCGCCTTGCCGCAGCTGTTGCGCTTGATGAGCGACACCAGCTCCACCGGGCAGCGTCCCTCGTCCATCAGGCGCCCGGCCTGCAGGCAGCCCTGCAGGCCGAGGGCAATCTCGGTCTGCATGTTGGCCAGCTTGAGTTGAAACAGCTGGGTGGCGGCCAGCGGGCGGCCGAACTGCTGGCGATCCAGCCCGTACTGGCGGGCGGCATGCCAGCAGAACTCGGCGGCGCCGAGCGCCCCCCAGGCGATGCCGTAGCGCGCCTTGTTGAGGCAGCCGAACGGCCCCTTGAGGCCGTTCACCCCCGCAAGCCGGTTCGACTCTGGCACGAAGACCCGCTCCATCACTATCTCGCCGGTGATGGAGGCGCGCAGGGAGAACTTGCCCTCGATCTTGGGGGCAGAGAGCCCGGCCATCCCCTTCTCCAGCACGAAGCCGATGATTTCGCCATCCAGCTTGGCCCACACCACGAACAGATCGGCGATGGGGGAGTTGGTGATCCACATCTTGTTGCCGGTCAGCAGATAGCCGCCGTCGACCCGCTCGGCCCGGCTCTTCATGGAGCCAGGGTCGGAACCCGCGTCCGGCTCGGTGAGGCCGAAGCAGCCCACCAGCTCGCCCCGGGCCAGCCCCGGCAGCCAGCGCTGGCGCTGGGCCTCGTCGCCATAGGCATGGATCGGGTGCATCACCAGGGACGACTGCACGCTCATGGCAGAACGGTAGCCGCTGTCGACCCGCTCCACCTCCCGGGCGATGAGGCCGTAGGCCACGTGATTGACCCCGGCGCAGCCGTACTGCTCCGGCAGGGTGGCGCCGAGCAGCCCCAGCTCCCCCAGCTCGTTCATGATGGTGCGGTCAAACTGCTCGCGGCGATTCGCCTCCAGCACCCTGGGCATCAGCCGTGCCTGGCAGTAGTCGCGGGCGGCGTCGCGGATGAGCCGCTCCTCTTCGCCGAGCTGGCCGTCGAGAAAGAAGGGGTCTTGCCAATCAAATCGGGTACGCGTCATAAAGCACTCCATGCCATGCAAAAGAATCATCGAAGGGTCTCTTGTGGACCCATCTTAACCACGAAAAAGCTCGGGTAACAAACACCTCAATCTGCCTCCCGCAGCGCCCGATAGAGGGTGGTGCGGCTGATGCCGAGCCGGCGTGCCGCCTCGCTCACGTTGCCATCGCACTCCGTCAGGGTCTGCTGCACCCGTTGCCGGTTCTGCTGGCGCAATGTGCTGCCCGCCACTGCCGTGGTGGCGGCCGGCGCTACGGCCACGGTCGGCAGATGCAGGTGGGCAGGCTCAATCCAGCCCTGCCCCTCCGCCAATACGCAGGCCACTTCCAGCGCCTGCTTGAGCTGGCGCACGTTGCCGGGCAACGGGTGGGCCAGCAGTTGGCGCTCGGCCTCATCGGTCAGATGCAGGGCAGGATCCATCTCGGCCAGCAGCCGCCGGACCAGCGCCTGCCGTTCGCGGGGCGGCCAGTCGCGCAGCGGCGCCAGCTGCTGGCGCCAGCCGCAGATACGGTAGTAAAGATCCTCGCGAAAGGTGCCGGCCGCCACCATGGCCGCCAGATCCCGATGGCTGGCGCTGACCAGCCAGAAATCCACCGCCTCGGGTTTGTGGCTGCCGACCGGGGTGACGGCGCGCTCCTGCAGCACCCGCAGCAACCGGGTCTGGGCCAGCAGCGGCAGCTCGCCGATCTCGTCCAGCATCAGGATGCCGCCGTGGGCGGCGCGCAGATACCCCTGGCTGCCCTGGCTGCGGGCACCGCTGAAGGCCCCGCCGACATAGCCAAACAGCTCGGCCTCTACCAGCTCCGCCGGCAGGGCGCCGCAGTTGACGCACACCAGCGGTTGCGCCCGCCGGCTCGACTGCCCGTGCAGTTCGCGCACCAGATGCTCCTTGCCGCTCCCAGTCTCCCCCTCGATGAGCAGCGAGATGCCGCGCTCCAGCATCTTGAGCGGCACCTGCCGGCCGTGCGAGCCGCCGGTATCGGCTGGCAGGCCGGGCTGGGCCATCACGGGACTGGCCTCCGGCACCAGCCGCAGCCCGCGTCGATCCCGCAGCAGCTGCTTGCCGTCGAAGGGGTGCTGGCCGAGCCAGAGCCGACCGGCCCGGTTGGCCCCGAGCAGCTCGCCCTCCTCCCCCAGCAGCAGACGGGCAGACCAGAGACTCTGGGGCTCGAGATCCACCAGCCAGCCCGGCTGGCGCGCCAGCAGCGCGTTTTCCAGGGTCATGGCCAACAGCCGCACCGTGCCCAGCATGTCGCCATCGTGATGGGCCGCGTCGGTGGAGATGTCCAGTACCCCGAGCACCTGCCCATCCGGCCCAAGCAGCGGGCAGGCGCTGCAGCTGAGAAAGCTGTGCTGGGCGAAGAAGTGCTGATTGCCGAGCACCTGTACCTCGCTCTGCTCGGCCAGCGCGGTGCCGATGGCGTTGGTACCCTTGCTCGCCTCCCCCCAGCGGGCGCCGCTGCGCAAAAAAATGCGCTCGGCGTGGCGGGCGAAGCCGTCGTCACCGCTGGCGGCCAGGATGGCGCCCTCACCATCGCACAGCAGCAACCGACAGGGGCGCCCTGCCAGCAACTGGCCAAACAGCGGCAACACGAAGCGCTGGAAGCTGGCGATCAGCACCCTGTGCTGCTCTTGGCGGGCCGACAGCTCCCCCTGGGGCAGCAAGTCCAGCTCGGCGCTCTGCCGGCGGCTCAGCCCCTGATGCAGGCAGCGCTGCCAGGAACGCTCGATCGGGCTGGTACTGGATTGAGATAATTCGCTCATCATGCCTCCTGTTCACAAACGGCACGCATGGGGCCGGCAAATGCGGATAACGCGCTCATCACGCCTCCTGTTCACAAACGGCACGACTGTCACGGCCACTGTCCAGAATCGGCACAGTTCCCTCACCTTCGCCCTGGTCATTGGTTAACCAAGATACGCTGCCACATCCCGTTTGATAACGTTTTTGTAACTTTTCCTGTGCTGGTCAGACCCTCTGGCATGGCCCTTGCGATACACAGCAGCAACCGGGTTGCCCGCCAGCCCGGTCAGGACCACACACATAAAGGATGATGAGATGATTTATACCGCTCCCGGTCAGGCAGGTGCCCTGGTCAGCTTCAAGTCCCGTTACGACAACTTCATCGGTGGTGAGTGGGTGGCGCCGCGCGCCGGCCGCTACTTTGAAAACATCTCGCCGGTAGACGGCAAGGTGTTCTGCGAGGTGGCCCGCTCCGACGCCGCCGACATCGAGCTGGCGCTGGACGCCGCCCACAAGGCGTTCGCCAGCTGGAGCAAGACCAGCGTCACCGAGCGCAGCAACCTGCTGCTGCGCATCGCCGATCGCATCGAACAGAACATCGAAGTGCTCGCCATCGCCGAGACCTGGGAGAACGGCAAGGCGGTGCGCGAAACCCTGGCCGCCGACCTGCCGCTGGTGGTGGATCACTTCCGCTACTTCGCCGGCTGCATTCGCGCCCAGGAGGGCTCGGCCGCCGAGCTGGATCAGAACACCGTCAGCTACCACTTCAAGGAGCCCATCGGGGTGGTCGGCCAGATCATCCCGTGGAACTTCCCGCTGCTGATGGCGGCCTGGAAGCTGGCCCCGGTGCTGGCGGCCGGCTGCTGCAGCGTGCTCAAGCCCGCCGAGCAGACCCCGGTCACCATCATGCTGATGATGGATCTCATCAAGGACATCCTGCCTGCCGGGGTGGTCAACGTGGTCAACGGCTTCGGCGCCGAGGCAGGCCAGGCGCTCGCCACCAGCGACCGGATCCAGAAACTGGCGTTTACCGGTTCGACTGAAGTCGGCGCCCATATACTGCGCTGTGCCGCCGACAAGCTGATCCCCTCCACCGTGGAGCTGGGCGGCAAGTCCCCCAACATCTACTTCGCCGACGTGATGCAGCACGAGAGCAGCTACATCGACAAGGTGGTGGAAGGGATGCTGATGACCTTCTTCAACCAGGGCGAGGTGTGCACCTGCCCCTCCCGCGCCCTGGTGCAGGCCAGCATCTATGACGACTTCATGGACAAGGTGCTGGCCCGCGCCCGCACCATAGTGCAGGGCAACCCCCTCGACACCGCCACCCAGGTCGGTGCCCAGGCGTCGCGCGAGCAGTTCGACAAGATCTTGAGCTACATGGAGATAGGTCGCGGCGAAGGGGCCAAGATGCTGATCGGCGGTGGCCCGGCCAGGGTGAGCGGGCTGGAGGGGGGCTTCTACATCCAGCCCACCATCTTCTCGGGTCAGAACAAGATGCGGGTGTTCCAGGAGGAGATCTTCGGGCCGGCGCTCGGGGTCACCACCTTCAAGGACGAGGCGGAGGCGCTGGCGATTGCCAACGACACCCAGTACGGGCTGGGAGCAGGCCTGTGGACCCGCGACAGCAACCTGGCCTGGCGCATGGGGCGCGGCATCCAGGCCGGTCGGGTCTGGGTCAACTGCTACCACGCCTACCCGGCGCACGCGGCCTTTGGCGGCTACAAGAAGTCAGGGATCGGCCGCGAGACCCACAAGATGATGCTGGACCACTACCAGAACACCAAGAACCTGCTGGTGAGTCACGACATCAATCCCCTCGGCTTCTTCTAAACCCCTCCCATGATCAACCAGGGCGCCTACGGGTGCCCTTTTCATTGCTTAGAGTGGTCGCAGCTAGAGCGCCGCCTGCCCGGCGCCGATGCCCAGCTGCTGGCGATAGCGCTGGGGCGAACAGCCCAGCTCCCGGTTGAACATGGCAATGAAGGCCGAGGTGGAGCCGTAACCGAGCCGCCAGCCAATCTCCTGCACCGGCAGCTCCCCCTTGAGCCAGGCCAGCGCCTTGAGCAGCTTGAGGCGGGCCCGCCACTGGCCGAAGTTCATCCCCAGTTCCCGTACGCAGCGCCTGGCCAGGGTGCGCTCGGTGGTGTGCAGCTGCTCGGCCCACTGGGCCAGGGTGCGCGGATCGGCGGGGTCGCTGTAGAGCGCCGCCAGCATGGGGGCCAGCAGCTTGTCCTGGCTCATGGGCAGGTAGCTGTCCTGGCAGCGGGTGCGGGTCAGCTTCTCCACCAGCAGCTCGGCCTGGCGCACGTCCCACTCATCCGCCATGTGGCCCAGCTTGCGATCGCAAAAATCCGCCAGGATGGCGCGGATCAGCGGGGTCATCTGCAGCAGCCTGGGCTCGGCCGGCAGCCGCGCCGCCAGAGCGTGATTGACGTAGATGGAGGTGTAGTCGAGGGCCTGCTGGTTGTAGGAGGCGTGTTCCAGATCCGCCGGCACCCAAATGAGGTAGTCGGCCGGCGCCACCAGCCGGTGATCGTCCAGTACTATCTCCATCACCCCCAGACTGATGAGGCTGAGCTGGCCCCAGGGGTGGCTGTGGGGGGCACATGCGCTCTCGGCCTGGATCTGCTGGTAGCGCAGATAGAGCGGATTGGGCTCTGGCAGATGCAGGTCCGTCGGATGGTAGTGACGTATGGCCATGGCGGGCGGATTGTCCTTTGCGCGGGATGATTTGTCAGTTTTACGTTACTTGATATAAGAAAGACAAGGGTAGACTGGTCACCTCGATAATAAGGAGTCTTTGATGCGTATCTTCTACCCGCTGATGTTTCCGCTGCTCGCCGTGCTGATCTGGGCCACCAATACCGTGGTGTCCAAGGCCGCCGCCGATGTGCTGGATCCCGCGGCCATCTCCTTCTACCGCTGGGTGATCGCCGCCCTCACGCTGACCCCCTTCTGCCTGCCGCAGCTGTGGCGCCGCCGTGGCGAGATCCGCCCCTGGCTCGGCAAGCTGCTGGTGCTGGCGGCCCTTGGCATGGTGCTCTACCAGTGCCTCGCCTACTACGCCGCCCACACCACCTCGGCCACCAACATGGGGGTCATCGGCTCCCTCATCCCGCTGCTGACCCTGCTGCAGAGCGCCCTCTTCTTCGGCCAGCGGCCGGGCAAACAGGCGCTGCTCGGCATGAGTATCTCCCTGTTCGGGGTATTCTGGCTGCTGAGCCTGGGTCAGCCGCTGGCGCTGCTGCACGACGGCATCAATCAGGGCGACGGCCTGATGCTGCTCGGCTCCGCCAGCTACGCCCTCTATGGCCTGTTGATCCGCCGCTGGCAACTGCCGTTCGGCCCCTGGCTCAACCTCTACCTGCAGATCCTGCTGGCAGTCTTGCTGCTGATCCCGGTAGCCCTCAGCGCCGAGTCGCTGGCGGTGCCGGCCGAAGGCTGGGGCCTGGTGCTGTTTGCCGGCATCGCCTCCTCCCTCTTCGCCGCCTACTGCTGGATGCGCGGCCTCGCCTGCATGGGGGCGGAGCGCACCTCGGTGTTCATGAACCTGATGCCGCTGTGCACGGCGCTGATCGCCGTCATCAGCCTGGGGGAGCCGATACATGGCTATCACCTGCTCGGCGGCGGTCTCATCCTGGCGGGGGTCATGCTCTCCCAGTTCAAGCCGAAGGCCCGCCCGGCCCTGCTGGAAGAGGCCTGAGCTGTCGGCAACATGGGTTTTTACACCAACGGCAGACACAAAAAAGGGAGCTCAGGCTCCCTCTTTTGTTGGCATGGGTCTGCGTGCGGCAAACGGCTCAACTGCCCCGCCGCCAGTGGTAGCGGCGCTCGGGCCGACCGCGCTGACCGTAGTTGAGATCCACGTCCACCCGGTCCTCCGACTCCAGATACTCCAGATAGCGGCGCGCCGTGGTGCGGCTGAGGGACAGGCGCAGCGCCACCGTGTCGGTGGAGAAGGCGCTGTCCGGCTCGCCCGCCAGCAGCTCCAGCACCTGGCGCAGGGTGATGGCGTCGATCCCCTTGGGGGTGTCGCGTACCTCGCGCCCCTGGGGCCTCACCTTGCCCATCAGCCGGTCCAGGTCGCTCTGCTCGAGGGAACCGCGTTCGCAGATGCGCCGGTGCAGGGTGAGGATCTCGTCCAGGCTCTGCTGGATGCGAAACAGCCGCAGCGGTTTGATGATGTAATCCTGCACCCCCTGATTGAGGGCCTGCTGGATGGTCTCCACGTCGCAGGAGGCGGTCACCATGATGACGTAGGCTTCGCGGTTGTGGCTGCGCAGCCGGTTCACCCACTCCAGGCCTGAGCCGTCAGGCAGCGAGATGTCCACCAGCAGCAGTTGCGGCTGGGCCGCGCGCATCATGAGATCGGCCTGGGTCAGGCTCTCGGCCCGACCCAGCAGGGAAAATCCGGGGGTGGAGGAGACCAGCTCGGCCAGAATGGATCCTATCCGTTCGTCATCCTCGATCACCAGAGTGAAAATGGGCTCCATAGATCACACCAATTGGTTTTTATTCAAGTAGATACCGAACAGCGTCGTCTGTTCGGCGGTGCGGCGCCATTCTATCACACCCCCTCGCCTGGCCACCGTCTCCTTGACCAGGAACAGGCCGACACCGTGATCGCCGGTCTGGCGACTGATGCCGTAATCAAACAGATGGTCCGCCAGCGCCTCGTCCACCCCTTCGCCGCTGTCCTCCACCTCGATCACCAGCCGGCGCCCGAAGTCGTTGAGGGAGATGAGCACCCGTGGCGGGCACTGCTTGCGCCGGGCCCAGGCGGCGCGGATGCCGTTGTCCAGCAGGTTGCCAATGAGGGTGATGAGATCCGCCGACACCGCCGCCGGATACTCGCCCAGCGCCGAATCGGGATCCAGCACCAGCTCCACCCCGAGCTCGCGGGCCCGGCTGAACTTGCCGAGGATGAGCCCGGCCACCGGCTTGTCCTCGATGGCCCGCAGCAGATCGTGCAGCATGGTCTGGCACGCCTCGCTCTCCTGCTGGATCAGCTCCACCGCCTGATCCACGTGGCCCAGCTGCAGCAGGCCGGAGAGGCTGCTGAGCTTGTTGGCGAACTCGTGGGTCTGCATCCGCAGCATCTCGGCATACTGGCGCAGGTGAGTCACCTGCATGCCGAGGCTGCCGGTCACCTCGGGGCGGCTGAAGATCAGCAACCGACCGGGTATCTTGCCCTCCACCGCCTGCCAGCGCCCGATGAACGACTCGCCGTGCACGGTGAAGCCGAGCTCGGTCTCGAGCTGGGTCAGGGCGGGGGCGAGCGGGGGCGACAGCTCAGCCAGCGGCTGGCCGAGCAGGGAGTGGCGGCCGGTGCCGGGCAGGCGCAGCTGGTAAAAGGCGGCGCTGTTGAGCATGCGGATGTGGCCCTGGCTGTCGAGGGCGATCACCCCCTCCGAGATGTGCTCCAGCACCAGCTCCTGCAGCACGAAGCGGTTGACGATGGTCTCCGGCTCCAGATCCAGCAGGGTGCGGCGCAACCGATGCTGGATCCAGAGCGCCAGCAGCAGGCCGCAGCCCAGCACGGCGCCGATGGCGCTGATGAGCAGGGCGATCCGATCCAGATAGATGCCCTCCACCGTCTGCATCAGATAACCCACCACCACGGCGCCGATGGCGCGTCCGTCCGCCCCGATCACCGGGGCGAAGCAGCGAATGGCCGGCCCCAGGGTGCCCACGTCCTTGGAGCAGTAGCTGCTGCGCTCGTTGAGGGAGGGCCAGATATCCTCGCCGCGAAACAGACCGCCCACCAGCTCCGGGGAGGGGTGGCTCAGCCGGCGGGCATGCTCGTCGGTCACCACCATGTAGGCGGCATCGGTGCGGCTGCAGATCCCCTGCACATAGTCGCGCAGACCCGGATCGCTGCCCCACTCCAGCGCCTGTACCACTCGGCTGTCCGCCGCCAGTACCCGCGCCAGATCGCCCCCCTTCTCCTCCAGGTTCACTTCCAGCAGGTGGCGGATAAAGAGCGCCAGCAGGCTGCCCAGGATCACGATCAGGAGCAGTGACAGGCCCAGGGAGAGGGTGACCAGTTGGTGACGCAGTTTCATCGATTAGCCTTGCAACATCAGGACGCGGACCAATAGTGCGGGCGCCACCAAGTCTGGTCAATCAAAGGTGCGGGATCGCCGGCAAAATCCGCCAGCCCCTCGGCACGGGCACACAGTGCCACCGCCCTCGCCACGGCGCGGGCCACCTCCCCCACCTGTTCGATGGGAGGCAGCAGCCGCCCTTCGGCCAGCGGATAGGCACCCACCGCCTGCACCGCCGCCCGCAACATGTCGTCGCTGATGCGCCGCGCCTTGACCGCGCAGGCACCGAGGCCGATGCCCGGGAACACATAGACGTTGTTGCACTGGGAGACCACTCGCGCCGCCCCGTCCACCGCCACCGGCGGGAAGGGGCTGCCGGTGGCGAGCAGGGCGCGCCCGCCGGTAGCCTGCCACACCTGGGCCGGGGTTGCCTCGGCGCTGCGGGTGGGGTTGGAGAGTGGCAGGATCACCGGCCGCTCGCACACCTCCCCCATGGCCGTCAGCACCGCCTCGTCGAACAGGCCACCCTGACCGCTTACCCCGATCAACACCCCGGGGCGCACACGCTCGATGAGCGCAGCCAGGGAGTTGCACGCCTCCGCCGCCGGACGGGCGAACGGCTGCTGGGCCGGGGTGAGCCCGGCGCGGTCCAGGCAGACCAGGCCATCCTGATCAAACAGCTGCACCCGCTCCGTGCTGCCCGCCAGCTGGGCCAGCATGGCGGCGATGCCGCAGCCAGCCGAGCCGGCACCGACGATCAGCACCGGGGTCTCGGCAAGCACACTGCCCGCCTGCTGCAGGCCCGCCAGTACGCAGGCCGACGCCACCGCCGCCGTGCCCTGGATGTCGTCGTTGAACATGCACAGCTCATCGCGGTAGCGGGCCAGCAGATTGGCGGCATGTTTGCCGGCAAAGTCTTCAAACTGCAGCACCACCTGGGGCCAGCGTTTGCGAATGGCGGCCACCACCTTGTCCATGAACTGGTAATAGGGCTCGCCATCCACCCGCGGCGCCTGCCAGCCGAGGTAGGAGTCATCTTCCAGCAGCTCGGGGTTGTTGGTGCCCACATCGACGCACAGCGGCAGGGTGCGCGCCGGGTTGATGCCGCCAGCGGCGGAGTAGAGCGCCAGCTTGCCGATGCAGATCCCCATGCCGCCGATGCCTAGATCGCCGAGCCCCAGCACCCGCTCGCCATCGGAGATGACGATGACGTCCACCTCCTGCTCCACCGCCGCGAAGATGTCGTCCAGCTCGTCCCGGTCGTGCCAGGAGAGGTAGAGGCCGTGGCTGCGCAGATAAAGGTCGCTGTGGCGCTGGCACGCCTCCCCCACCACAGGGGTGTAGATGATGGGCAACAGCTCGGGCAGGTGGTGGCGCACCAGCTCGTAGAACAGCACCGGGTTGTCCTCCTGCAGCTGGCGCAGCAGCAGGTGCTGATCAAACGGGCTCTGCATGGCCGAAACCAGCCGGTAGATACGGCGCCGCTGCTGGGCCAGCGACTCCTCCTTGTGGGGCATGCGCCCCATCAGTCCCTGTCGCTTGCGTTCGGCATAGGGCAGGCTGGTGCCCATCATGATGTCGTTCATTATCTTGTTCCTTATGCCAGCAGCGAGATGAGCAGGGTGGCCAGGATCAACATGACGGCCCCCCCGAGACGGGAAGAGATCTGGGCAAACGGCATCAGCGTCATGCGCTGGGCCGCCGAGAGCACGGCCACGTCGCCGGTGCCCCCCATGTTGGCCATGCACAGACCGCCAGTGATGGCTGCCTCGATGGGGTAGAAGCCGATCATCCGCCCCACCAGCGCCGCCCCCAGGGCACCGCCGACCACGGTCACCAGCACCAGCACGAAGTAGCTGACGGAGAAGGCGCTGATGAGCTCGGGAATGCTGGTGTAGGCGACACCGATCCCCACCAGCAGGGAGGGCGTCAGGTTGCTCACCACGAACTGGTACCAGTCGGCCGCCGCCTGCTCGTAACGGCGGGGCAGCAGGCCGCTCACCTTGATGACGGCCACCGCCAGGATCATCAGGGCGAAGGGGTGCATGGGGATGAAGTTGCCGAGCAATGAGCCCAGCACGAACATGCTGGAGCTGATGAAGAGCCCGAGGCCCAGGCTCTCCAGGGTCGGCGCCTGCACCTTCTCTTCGGCCACGCCAGCGGCACTCTCTTTTATCATCAGCTTGCCGTTGCCGGTCAGGGAGGGGTAGCGGCGACCGAGGCGGGCCAGCAAGGTCCCCACCAGGATCGCCAGGGTGTTGGCGATCACCACCGCCGGCACCATGCGCGACAGCAGATCGGCGCTCGACATCTGCAGCGGCCCGGAGAGGATCTCCACCAGCGGCACGGCGCCGGCCCCCATGCCGCCGCCCATGATGGGCAGGCCGATCAGCAGCACCGCATTCTTGAAGCCATACCCCATCAGGGCGCCCACCAGACCAACGCTGAGCAGCGCCAGCGCGACGCCCCCTAGGATCACCGGCAGGTAGCGCATGGCGGCGTTTTTCAGCAGGGCGCCGCTCATGCCGAACACCGAGCCGGTCACCAGGCTGGCGATGAAGAAGTTGAGAAAGCCCCCCTCCTTCATGAAGCCGATGATCACCTGGCCCGCCTCGACGGGCAGGATCCGGTATTCAAACAGGGCGGCGCCGCCGAAGATGGCGAGTATGGTGCCGCCACCCAGGTATTCACGGATGGGGGTGATGCGCTCCCCCAGTTCGGTCAGCAGGGTGCCGAGCACGAACATCAATGCCAGCGCACCGACCATGCCGAGTGGCAAGGATCCATTCCAGCCCGAGAAGAGTACGCAGGTGGCAAGCCCGAGGAAGATCATCATGGGCATGCCGGCAATCTGTCGGTCGCCAAACAGCGCGATCCGGGTCTGTGGGGTAGAGAGGTTTTTCATTGTTATGCTCCAGCGTGTGGTGTGGCGCCACTCTAGCCATCTCTCTCGCCCCTGTCGGTTAGCCTGTCTGCAAAGGCATATAAAAACATTAAATTCTTAAACGTTATGGCTGGCAGAGGATGCCGTCCGACCTGTCATTGGCATTATTCGGGCGCACTATTGTGCCGCGCCAATCAAACCGGTGAGCACTCATCCCTCAATGCCAGCAGGCTCTTTATGGGGCCATTATCAAATAACGATTAAATAATGGGCGGCATACTTTCTCAATAATGGGAAACCATGCTTGCCCTGCTCCATGCTATTTCGACAGATCACAAGCAAGGATTGAGTGGCGATCTCAAGATCGGTAAATCCCAATCGGATAAACCGCCGCAGACCGGAAGAGACAACTGGAAGATTGTGGGCGGGCGATCACGCCGAGACCCGCAAAGAGGATCTGCCCATGGCAGGCCGTGCCTGCCTCTGGGGAGCGTTTGAGCCGATACAAGCGGGCCCTGCAACAGACCGTCAGATGATGATGACGGCCTCATGACACCAACCGAAAAACTATTCGGCTAATAACAGTGGAATATTGGCAGGGTCAAATTCATGACAGGTTTCGGTACTTTCCAGGCTGAGCCCATAATGGCCATCGGCAACATATTCTACCTCCACCAACAGGCTCTCGATGGAGAAATGGGGGTCACCCGATTCATATCGTTCCACAGCTATCGTCTCCCTGTTTAGCTGACCCATCAATATTAGTGGATAAAAAACAGCCTGCCGAATTCAGATAATATTTTTCTGCCACCAACATGATCGGCCATGGCTATTCCAAGGCTATTTTCAGCACGGATTGGTGAGATGATTTGGTTATTTCACCGGCCCATGGCGGGAATGATTCACCCAAATTGGCTCGCGGCAGACACGGGTGGCTGCCAACAGGACGTTCAAACCCAACAAGCAAGCTCCACAAGAAACCTACCTCCAATTTTCATAAACAAGATCGCGATCACACTATTTACTTAGCCTGCTAAACAACTACAATGCTTAGCAAGCTAAATAAATGGAGAGCCTCATGATGAAGGATCTGGAAATGCTGCGCGAGCTGTCCCTCGCCGAGCGGGTCGGCCGACTGCATCGGCTGTGGCGCACCGTGGCCGATCTCGAACTGGCCCCCCTCGGCCTCACCCATCCCCGCTGGACGGCGCTGTGGAAGCTGAGCCGGCTCGGTGGCCACCTCAGCCAGAAGACCCTGGCCGAAGCGCTGGAGATCGAACTGCCCTCCCTGATGCGCACCCTGGGCCAGCTGGAAGAGCAGGGGCTGGTGGAGCGCCACTGCTGCAGTCAGGACAAGCGGGCCCGCATCGTCACCCTGACCCCGGCCGGCAAGGCGCTGCTCGATCAGATTGAAGATCGCATCATGGAGATACGCCGGGAGCTGCTCGCCGGCATCAGCCAGCGGGAGCTGGAACAGTTTGAAGATATCGTGCACCGCATCTGCGCCAATGCCCTCGGCAAGATAGGTGCACAGAGTGAAGAGAGAGAGTGAAATGACCCCGGATCAACAATTCAAGCGCTGGATAAAATGGGCCATGGGCGCCTTCGTACTGGTCTTTGCCTACTTCCTGCTGGCCGACCTCAAGATGCCGCTCACCCCGCAAGCCATGGCGACTCGCGTCGTGACCAAGATGGCGCCCCAAGTCAGCGGCAAGGTGGTCGAGGTGGCCGTCGGCAACAATCAGCACGTCAAACAGGGCGATCTGCTGTTCGTACTCGATCCCGCCCCCTTTGAGCTGGCGGTGGAGCAGGCCCGCCTCGCCCTGGCACAGGCCGAGCAGCAGAATCGCCAGCTCGATGCCACCCTCAATGCCGCCAGCGCCGACTTCAGTTCGCTGCAGACCCAGGCCGCCCTCAAGCTGCGGGAAGCGGAACGTATCGACGCCCTCTATCGCCGCCACATGGTCTCCGAGCAGCAGAAGGATGACGCCGACAGCGCGTTTCGCACCGCCCAGGCCAACCTGCTGGCCAGCAAGGCCCGCATGACCCAGGCCCGAGTCAACCGCGGTCTGCCCGGCGACGACAACCTGCTGCTGCGCCAGGCCCGCAACCGCCTTGCCCAGGCCGAGCTCAACCTCGCCTACAGCCGGGTTCACGCCAGCCAGGATGGCATCATCACCAACCTGCAGCTCAAGCCGGGCAGCTTCGCCGCGGCGGGCGCACCGCTGCTGGCACTGGTCTCCGAGCAGGTGGACGTGATCGCCGATTTTCGCGAGAAGAGCCTGCGCCACGTCAATCAGGACAGCCAGGCACTGGTCGCCTTCGATGGCGAGCCGGGTCGCCTCTATCCGGCCCGGGTCACCAGCCTGGATGCCGGGGTCAGCGCCGGCCAGTTCGATGCCAACGGCCTCCTGGCCAGCCCTACCGAGTCGGATCGCTGGGTGCGCGATGCCCAGCGTCTGCGCCTGCACCTGGCGCTGGAACAGCTGCCCGCCCATCTGCCGGCCGGTGCCCGTGCCACCGTGCAACTGCTGCCCGACAACGCCCTGACCGGACTGCTGGCCCGCGCCCAGATCCGCCTGCTCAGCCTGCTGCACTACATCTACTGAGGTGACGGCAATGACGCTATGGCACAGGCCCCTCACCGCCAACGAACTGCGCCAATGCCTGCGCATCGCCTTTGGCAGCACCACCGGCTTTCTGCTCTGCAAGCTGTTTGGCTGGAACTACGGTGTCTTCTACACCGTCACGCCGGTGCTGCTGCTGGGCATGGTGCCGGTGATGAACGGCCATGCCGCCCGCCAGCTGATCGCCGCCGCCGTGGTCTGCGGGCTGGAAGTGGGGCTGCTGGGGGGGCTGTTTGGCGGCCATCCCGGCCTGATGGTTCCCATCGCCTTCCTGCTGTTTCTCTACCGCTTCGCCGCCATGTCGCGGGGCAGCCTGTTCCTGTTCGGTGCCAACGGGGTGTTGAGTCTCAGCATCATGCTGCACTTTGCCAGTTACCCGCAGACCGATCTCAACGACCTTATCTTCAGCAACCTGTGGGCCAGCGTGCTGTCGGTGCTCATCGCCTACCTGATGACGGCATTGATCCCGGACGTGGAGGAGCGCCCCAAACCGGCTCCCTCCCCCAAGGCCCCGCACCGGATGCGGCACGAGGCGCTGCTTGGCGCCAGCATCGCCACGCTCTCCTTCATGGTGTTCCAGATCTTCGATCTGCGGGACTCCATGTCGGCCCAGGCCACGACCCTGCTGGTGCTCTTCCCCATGCATTGGGACGGTGCCCTGAGCTATGCCCGCAAACGGGCCATGGGCACCCTGCTCGGGGTGAGCTTCGGCCTGGTCAGCCAGCTGGTGCTATACGACTGGTCGGGACTGCTGTTGCTGGTCGCCCCCATGCTCTGGCTCGGCGCCATGCTGTTCAGCCATGCCCACGTGAAGGAGGCGAGCGGCTCCGGGGTCGGCTTCGGTGCCCTCACCACCCTCGGCATCCTGTTCGGCCAATACCTGACGCCGGGCAACGATCTGGTGTTCAGCGCCCTCTACCGGGTCAGCAGCATCTTGTTTGCCATCGTCGCCACCCTGCTGGCCTGTTACCTCATCCACCGGCTGCTTAACCGCTTCGAGGCCACTCGGTTCGGTTATTGACCCCCTGTTGTTAGCTCAAGGATGTGCTGCCTTTCGCCCCGCTATGCCTACCGGGGCGTTTTTTTGCCTCCCGTTTGGCGGCACCTGCGGCCAGCCCCAGCAACTATGCTTGCTAGGGCAGTCGGCAACAGGAGAGAGACCATGGCACGAGCAGCATACATCCACTGGTTGGCAATCACTCTGCTGCTGGGGATGACCTGTGCCCGGGCAGAGCAGGTGCTCATTGCCGCCGAGGATGACTGGGCCCCCTACTGCGCCCTCGACAAGCAGAGCGGTCAGCCGCAGGGGCTGGCCCCCGAGCTGGTGAAGGCGGCCTTCGCCGCCGAGGGGGTCGACGTCGAGTTTCGCACCATCCCCTTCGCCCGCTGCATGTACGAGGCACGCAGCGACAAGGTGCTCGGCTGCTTCGATGCCACCATCACCGAGGAGAACCGCTACCAGTACTTCTGGCACGAGACCCCCATGTTCGAGGAGGATCTCGCCATCTTCGCCCTGGCCCGCGAACCGCGCCGGGATCTCAAGCTCACCTCGCTGGAACAGAAGACGGTGGGCATCACCCTTGGCTACACCTACCCCACCGACTTCATGGAAAACCCCAGGATCACCCGCTTCCAGGCCAAGTCCGACGCCCAGATCATTGAGATGCTGGTGCGCGGCCGGGTCGACTACATCCTGATGAACGAGATGCCGGGCTACCTCAAGATCCAGCAAAAACAGCTGAGCGGGAAGGTGGTCAAGGTGGGCAAGATCTCCACCGACGGTTTCTGGCTCGCCTTCTCTCGCGCCCACCCTCAGGGTGAGGCGATGGCCAAGCGCTTCGAGGAGGGGCTGCAGAAGATCCGCAACAACGGCACCTACGAGGCACTGGTGCGCGCCTTCGAGGCCAGACTCGGCCTGCATTGAGCCGCTGCTCATTAGCGCTTCTTTTGAAGCCCATGGACGCATATCGACGCAAGCCGGGTCGAGGCGCATTGCGCCCCTTTGGCAAGCTGTTAGGATCACGCCCGGATGACACCGATGGAGAATCAACATGAAGCACGCCAACCTTCTGCTGCTGGGCATCACGAGCCTGACCCTGCTGAGCGGCTGCGAACGCGGTGCCGGCACCCTGAGCGTGACCGGTGGCGACCCCGTCACCTATCTGTGTGAACAGGGCCAACGGGTGCAGGTACGCTACTTCGCCCTCTCCGATCAGAGCCTCAACTTCGTCAAACTGGCGCTGCCAGATGGCAAGGATTACACCCTGCCGCAGAGCGTTTCCGCCTCCGGCGCCCGCTACACCGACGACCATGAGGCCGTCTGGTGGAACAAGGGAGATGAAGGCTTTGTCGAGATGCGCGACAAGGATGGCGAGTGGCAGAGCGTCTACAACGACTGCAAGCAGCAGTAATGAACAACCCCGGCCAGGCCGGGGTTGTTCATTACTCCACTTCAATCTCGTAGCGACCCACCACTCGTACCGGAATGGCCTGCGGGTTCTGCTCCGACACGCGATAGCGGGTCTTGGCCAGCCCCGACAGGGCGATCAGGTCCAGCACGCCGGGCGGCTCCGAGGCCACAATCTCTGGGCTGAACAGATTGCCGTTGGAGTCGATGAGATAACGGATCTCCACATAGCCCTTGACGGGCCGCTTGGCTGGCGCACCGCCCACCGGTTCAAACGGAGGCACCTCGCCATCCTGCACCCAGTATTTGCCAAGCTCCGCCATGGTCACCTCCAGCGGCGGCTGGTTCAGCTTCACGGTGGGACTGGGGCTGGCACAGCCCCCCAGCAGACCGAGCACAATGCCCAGCAGCAAGACCTTCAAACCCATTCAACACTCCTTGTTGAGTCAGATCAGAGGGGTCACCCCTCCCCGGCAGGGTTACCGGCCCGTTACTGTAACAATCGGAACCCGTTTGAGCAGCATAAAAAAAGCCAACCCCATCGGGTTGGCTTTTAGCAAAGCGGCTCAGCGTCAGCCGCGCTTGTCGCTGACCACCAGCCAGAGCGCATGCACCATGCCGGGCAGGCCGCCGAGCAGGGTCAGCACTATGTTGATCAGAAAATGCAGGCTGAAGCCCACCTGAAGAAAGGCACAGACCGGGGGCAGAAAGATGGCCAGCAGGATCTTGAGCAGATTGTTCATCTCGGATTTCCTCGTCAACGATGTCACAGGGATAGCAATGGGCTAACCATAAACATCCCTGGCTTCAACTGCAAACCAGACAGGGAATGCGCTCACCCCCTTCCCGCCAGGCGTTGAGGTCGTGGATGACCTGATTGCTGCTGCCGCGCCAGAGCAGGCCGGGATCCGCCAGCCCCTTCTCGAACTTGCCGTCCACCAGCACGTCCAGCAAGGCCACCAGCTCGCGCTGGGCCGGGCTGAGCTCGCCAAGCAGATAGCCGGTCCAGCACCAGATGTCCTTGCCGGGGCACTCGGCACGCACCCGCCGCACCAACGCCAGCACGTGGGTCACGTTGGCGGGGTGGAGCGGATCGCCGCCGGAGAGCGACAGCCCGCGCCGCTTGATGCGCGTGTCGTTGAGATCCGCGATGACGCGATCGCTCATCGCCTCGTCAAACGGCTTGCCGCCATCGAGCCGCCAGGTGCTCTGGTTGTAGCAGCCTGGGCACTGGTGTTTGCAGCCCGAGACAAACAGGGTGGCGCGGGTGCCGGGGCCGTTGATCACATCGACCGGGTAGTATTGGTGGTAGTGCATCTAGAACGTCACTTCACACTCAACTACATCAATACATGTCTGAGCCTGAGAGTGATTGGCCGCAGTAAACCATTCACCATCACGAACCTGAACATCATTTAGATCCTTCAACCGCAAACAGCGCCAATTGTAAATAGAGTTTGGAGTCACAATACCTTTGCTACTTGAACCACCGAACTGATAGAAAAGTGCTTGCTGGTACCCATTCTTGGTACCGATTGCATGAGGGCACATTTCACGATAATGCCCTTGGTATTCAGCAATAATTTGTTTTTTATTCAGAATTGCGTATTTGACTAATTCATAAGTACTCATACAGGCATCTCCTAACAAATTGCTACGTGAAAGAACTTCAGTTGGCTCTGTTTACATATGCTTGACGCGGCGCTTCACCTCCTCCTGCTTGCCCGCATTGAAGGGGCGCGCATCCGGGCTGCCGAGGTAGCCGCAAACACGGCGGGTCACCGATACCTTGGCCGGGTCGTGGTTGCCGCAGCGCGGGCAGGTAAAGCCCTTGGAGGTGCACTCAAACTCGCCGGTGAAGCCGCAGTCGTAGCACTCGTCGATGGGGGTGTTGGTACCGTAGTAGGGCACCTTGTCATAGCTGTAATCCCAGACGTTTTCGAGCGCTTCCAGGTTGTGCTGGATGTTGGGGTACTCGCCGTAGCAGATGAAGCCGCCGCTGGCGATGGGCGGATAGGGCGCCTCGAAGTCCAGCTTGTCGTACGGATTGACCTGCTTCTCCACGTCGAGGTGGAAGCTGTTGGTGTAGTAGCCTTTGTCGGTCACCCCCGCCACCACGCCAAACTCCTTGGCATCGATGCGGCAGAAGCGCGAGCAGAGATTCTCGCTCGGGGTGGAGTAGAGGCTGAAGCCGTAGCCGGTCTCCTCCTTCCACTCGTCGGTGGCCGCCTTGAGCCGCGCAATGATGGCGATGGCCTTCTGCTGCAGTTCGGCGCTGTCAAACAGGTGCACCTGATCGCCAAACAGGGCGTTGATGGTCTCGTGTACCCCGATGTAACCAAGCGAAATGGAGGCGCGACCGTGCTTGAAGATCTCGCTGACATTGTCGTCGGCCTTCAGGCGCACCCCGCAGGCCCCTTCCATGTAGAGGATGGGCGCGACCCGGGCCTTGACCCCGTCGAGGCGCTTGATGCGGTACATCAGTGCGGTCTTGGCTACCCGCAGGGCGGCGTCCAGCTTGTCCCAGAAGTCCGCTTCATCGCGGGATTTCAGGGCGATGCGCGGCAGGTTGAGGCTTACCACGCCTAAGTTGTTGCGCCCTTCGTGGACCAGCTCGCCGTGCTCCTCGTAGGCACCGAGGAAGGAGCGGCAACCCATAGGGGTCTTGAAGGAGCCGGTCACCTTGACCACCTGGTCGTAGTTGAGGATGTCCGGGTACATCCGCTTGGAGGCGCACTCCAGTGCCAGCTGCTTGATGTCGTAGTTGGGATCGCCCTGCTTGTGGTTGAGGCCATCCTTGATGGCGAACACCAGTTTCGGGAACACGGCGGTCTTCTTGTTCTTGCCAAGGCCGGCGATGCGGTTGCTCAAGATGGCGCGCTGGATCAGACGTGACTGCCAGCTGTCGCCGAGGCCAAAGCCGAAGGTGACGAACGGGGTCTGACCGTTGGCGGTGTGCAGGGTGTTGACCTCGTACTCCAGCGACTGGAAGGCGTCGTAACACTCCTTCTCGGTACGGGCCATGGCGTAGGCGTCCACATCGCTGATACCCCACTCCAGCGCCACTTCCCGGTGTTTCTCCCAGCTGATGGTCACATAGGGGGCCAGCACTTCGTCGATGCGGTTGATGGTGGTGCCACCATAGATGTGGCTCGCCACCTGGGCGATGATCTGGGCCGTGACCGCGGTGGCGGTGCTGATGGACTTGGGAGTGTCGATCTCCGCGTTGCCCATCTTGAAGCCGTGGGTCAGCATCCCCTTCAGATCGATCAACATGCAGTTGAACATGGGGAAGAAGGGGGAGTAGTCGAGATCGTGGAAGTGCAGATCGCCGCTCTCGTGGGCCTGCACCACATCGCGGGGCAGCATGTGACTGGTGGCGTAATGCTTGGCGACGATGCCCGCCAGCAGGTCACGCTGGGTCGGGATCACCTTGGAGTCCTTGTTGGCGTTCTCGTTGAGCAGGGCCGCGTTGGTCTGCTCCACCAGGCCGCGGATCTCCTGGGCCAGCCGGCCGCGGGCCTCGCGAGCCTGATCCCGGTCGTGACGGTATTCGATGTAGGCACGGGCGATGGCCTTGTCGTCGGAGGCCATCAGGTGGTTCTCGACCCGGTTCTGGATCTCGTGGATGTCCACTTCCCCCCGTCCTTCCAGCTCCTGGGTGACGGCGGCGGCAATGCGCTCGGCCAGCGCCGGACTGGCCTGATTGACCGCTTCTGCCGCTCGGCCCACCGCCTCGGCAATCAGCTGGGCATTGAATGGTGCGCGACATCCATCACGTTTGATCACAACCGGTTTCATGGATTTTCCCCGTTAAAAAGGCCAGGCTCTCGCCCTCGGCTTACCCTTGTTTGGCCCCCTCCTCCACGCCTCGTCCTCGGCGCAAATAAATTCAGCCGAGGCTTGACAAGCCAGGGCTGACGATGAGAAAGGAACAGCTTGTACACAGCTTAATAACACAACATATAGGGATTAAAAACGAATGCAGCCCTATATGTGGTGTCTATTAGGCACCAAAGCGTGACCGTATTTCTTGATCCAGAACAGGTTTTGAGGCGAGTGGCGCAGTTCCCGACCAGTCACAAACGGCCCCATACAAGACCCAATTCAAGCCTGATGCGGGCTGGCGCCCGATACCGGCCAGAGGGAAAAAGATTTCCCTTCCGACAGTAATTGACCGGGACAGGTTTGCACCAAGATGGACATAATGAAGGACAACTCCTCTTGTTCCATGGGAAGCGACATGACCAACCCGCTATTGCTGCTACTGCTGCTGTGTGCCCTCCCGTTGCGGTTGTGGGCGGCCGAAATTCTGGTGATCAGCAGCTACCACCGAATACCTGTGGGATCAGAGCTACAACGCCAGCCTGGCCGCCAACCTCAAGGGCGACCACCACATCAGCCACTTCTACATGGATACCAAGCGCCGCCCCGCCGAGGAGTTTGATCAGATAGCTGAGCAGGCGCTCGCCTACTATCGCCAGGTGAAACCGGATCTGGTGGTGCTCGGCGATGACAACGCCATCAACTACCTGGCCAGCGACATCGCCTCCCTCGGCACCCCGGTAGTGTTTCTCGGCATGAACGAGAACCCGCGCCACAAGGGGCTGGTCGGCCACCCCAAGATCACCGGCGTGCTGGAGCGCCCCCTGCTCAAACGCAACATCAGCGAGATGAGCCAGCTGATGGGGGGGATCAAGAAGGCACTGGTGCTGTTTGACTCGAGCAACGTGGCGCTCACCGCCATCGAGGATGAGTTCAAGACCCAGACCGAGCTGCGGGTCGGCCAGACCCGGGTCAACAGCCAGCTCATCGGCGATTACAGCCTGTGGCAGGAAGCCGTGCTCAATGCCAAGCAGAGTGGTTATGAAGCCATCTTCATCGGCCTCTACCACACCCTCAGCGACGAGCAGGGCCGCCATGTGGATGAGAACAGGTTGCTGGAGTGGACCAGCGCCCACAGCCCGGTGCCGCTGTTCTGCTTCTGGGAGTTTTCGGTGGGCAAGGGCAAGGCCATCGGTGGCCTGGTGCTGGATGGCCGCGATCAGGGGGCCAAGGCGGCCGAGCTGGTCAACGCCATCCTGGCGGGCGCCCAGCCCAAAACCCTGGCACCGCGCGCCGCCCTGCGCGGCGAGTATGTGTTCAGCAAGAGCGAGCTGGCCCGCTGGCAGCTCACCCTGCCCGACAAATGGCGCTACAAGATCCTCTGGCGTGATTGAGCGCTGATCAGAGTCCCCATAACAAAGAACCCGGCCATGCCGGGTTCTTTGTTTCTCTTTCTGCGTGAGCGACTCAGCCCTGCAACGCCTGTTGCAGCTCTTCTTCACTCCAGACGGTGATGCCGAGCTCCTGGGCCTTGGCCAGCTTGGAGCCTGCTGCCTCCCCCGCCACCAGCACATCGGTCTTGGCCGACACCGAGCCCGCCACCTTGGCCCCCAGCGCCTGCAGCGCCGCCTTGGCATCGTTGCGCGACAGGGTAGTGAGGGTGCCGGTCAGCACGAAGGTCTTGCCGGCAAAGGGTTGCTCCGCGGCCTCTTTCTTCTCGATGGCCGGCCAGTGGATGCCGGCCGCCAGCAGGGCCTCCAGCACCTCGATGTTGTGAGGCTGGCGCAGGAAGTAGTAAACGTGCTTGGCCACTATGTCCCCCACGTCGGCCACTTCCAGCAACTGCTCCACCGAGGCGGCGCGCAGGGCGTCCAGGGTGAGGAAGTGGTTGGCGAGGTTCAAGGCGGTCGCCTCCCCCACTTCGCGGATCCCCAACGCAAACAGGAAGCGGGGCAGCGTGGTGCTGCGGGCCGCATCGATGGCCGCCACCAGATTGAGGGCCGACTTTTGCCCCATCCGCTCGAGCCCGGCCAGCTGAATGGCGTTGAGGCTGAACAAGTCTGCCGGGGTCTTCACCAGCCCCTTGTCCACCAACTGCTCCACTATCTTGTCGCCGAGGCCGTCCACGTCCATGGCACGACGGGCGGCAAAGTGCTTGATCGCCTCCTTGCGCTGCGCCTCGCAGAACAGGCCGCCAGAGCAGCGGGTCACCGCCTCTCCCTCCAGCCGCTCCACCGCCGAGCCGCACACCGGGCACTCGGTCGGGAACAGGATCGCGCGGGCATCCGCCGGGCGCTGCGCCTCCACCACCGCCACGATCTGCGGGATCACGTCCCCGGCCCGGCGCACGATCACGGTGTCGCCGATCATCACGCCGAGGCGCTCAATCTCGTCGGCATTGTGCAGGGTGGCGTTGGAGACGGTGACGCCACCGACGAACACCGGTTTGAGCTTGGCCACCGGGGTCACGGCGCCGGTACGGCCAACCTGGAACTCGACGTTCTCAAGCTCCGTCATCTCCTCCTGGGCCGGGAACTTGTGGGCGGTGGCCCAGCGCGGTGCCCGCGCCACAAAACCGAGCTCCTCCTGCAGGGGAATCGCATCCACCTTGTAGACCACGCCGTCGATCTCGTAGGGGAGCTCGCCGCGGCGCGCCAGGATATCGTCGTGGAACGCCTGGCAACCGGCGGCCCCCTCTTTGAGCTTCACCTCGGGACTAAGTGGCAGCCCCCACTCTTTGAGCTGATTGAGGCGACCGAAGTGAGAGCCACCGAGCTGCTCACCACCCACCCCCACGCCATAGGCGTAGAAGGCCAGCGGGCGGCTGGCGGTGATGCGCGAGTCGAGCTGACGCAGGCTGCCGGCGGCGGCATTGCGCGGGTTGACGAACACCTTCTCGCCGGCGGCCAGCGCCTTGGCGTTCATCGCCTCGAACCCCGCCTTGGGCATGAACACCTCGCCACGCACTTCCAGCCGGGCCGGCCAGCCCTCGCCACGCAGGGACAAGGGAATGGCCTTGATGGTGCGCACGTTCTCGGTGATCTCCTCACCCGTGGTGCCATCGCCCCGGGTGGCGGCCTGCACCAGCTGGCCAGCCACATAGAGCAGGCTCACCGCCAGGCCGTCCAGCTTGGGCTCGCAGCAGAAGGTAAAGCTCACCTCCCGTTTGAGGCGATCGCGCATCCGCTGCTCGAAGGCCTGCAGCTCCTCGCCGCTGAACACGTTGTCCAGGCTCAGCATGGGGATCTCGTGGCGCACCTGCTTGAAGGCGGTCAGCGGCTGGCCGCCCACCCGCACGCTCGGCGAGGCCGGCGTCTTCAGCTCGGGATGCTCGGCTTCCAGCGCGATCAGCTCGCGCATCAGCCGATCGTATTCGGCGTCCGGCACCGTGGGGTTGTCCAGCACATAGTACTGATGACCGTACTCGATCAGCAGCTCACACAGTTGACGGTGGCGGGAGAGGATGTCGCTCATGAAAAAGTCTCGAAGTGTGATGGAAAAACCGGCCAGCGGACCAATAAAAATGCGGCACCTGGGTACCGCACTTTTCATTCATTCGACCCGCATGGCGTATTAGTCGCGACTGGCCTCGTAGGCGGCCAGCTCATGCCGGTAACGGGCGATGGTTTCGTCACTCAGCGGGCTGCGATCCATATCCGTCAGCATGGCATCGAGATCGCTGGCCAGCTGATCGGCGGCCTGCAGCATGTCCTCGAAGGCAAACGCAGCGTTGCTGCGCAGCGGCAGCTGCATGAAGAGCGACACGCCCGGGGTGGCGAACTGCTCCATCCGATACGGGTTGAAGGTGCCCGGCTTGACCATGTTGATCATGGAGAAGAGCACTTCTCCCTTGCCGTTCGGGTCTTCGTGACGGTGGAAGATGTCCATCTCGCCAAACTTGAAGCCCAACGCCAGCAGGGAAGAGAGCAGGGTGGCCCCTTGCAGATCATGACCCGGACGGCCCATCAGGTTGATGACATAGACATCCTGCCAGATCTTCTCGACCAGCGCGGCACGTACCGGCTCTTCATAGACGGGCTCCTCGTAGGCTGGCTCGGGGGCTGCATGACGGGGCTGTGCCTGGTATTCGGGAGCGGCGACCGGAGCCGGCTCGCGGGCACCGAAAGTGGGTGCGGTCGCGTAGGCGGGCTCGACCAGTGGCTCTTCGTCCAGCGGTTGCAGCAGCGGCTCGCGCTGGGGACGGGAACGGTGGACCGGGGTACGGCGAATGACCTGGGCGGGCTTGCGCACCGGCGCGGCAGGCACTTCCTCGACGGCTGCGGCAACCGGCTCCTCGAACTCCTCCTCGTCTTCTTCATAGACGGGGGGCGGCGGCACGGGGCGGGCGGCAGGCTTGCGTACCACGGGCGGCGGCAGATCGGCGTCGTCATCTTCATCATCGAAGGCGGGCGCGGGCGCACGACGGCTGACTTCCGGCTGGCGGGGCTCATCATGGTGGAGTTTGGGCTCGGCACGACGGCCACCGCTGACCACTCGCACCTGACCGATGCCATCGCTGTCGAAGGCGTCGTTGTCACGATCCCGTGATTTGGATTCCATCCGGCCCAGAGGTTTCTCTTTGATCGGTGCCTGACGATTCTTTCTGTTGCTCCACAACCCGTGAATGAGCAATGCCGCGATGGCAATACCGCCCAGGGCAACCAAGATGTAACGCAATTCCTGCATTAGCTGCTTCTCTTTCTAGTTTTGCTCAGCCAAAGCGACGGCTTCACCGATATCGACCGACACTATGCGCGAAACCCCGGGCTCTTGCATCGTGACGCCAACCAGCTGCTCAGCCATCTCCATGGAGACCTTATTATGACTGATGTAAACGAACTGTACTGTGCTCGACATCTCTTTGACAAGAGAACAGAAGCGACCGACGTTCACTTCATCGAGCGGTGCATCCACCTCATCCAGCAGACAAAATGGTGCTGGGTTGAGTCTGAAGATGGCAAAAACCAGCGCAAGTGCGGTTAACGCCTTCTCCCCCCCGGAAAGCAGGGCAATGGTAGCATTCTTCTTACCCGGAGGTCTCGCCATGATGCTCACTCCGGCCTCCAAAAGATCATCGGAGGTGAGCTCAAGCCAGGCACTGCCCCCCCCGAACACTTTCGGAAAGAGGGATTTTAAATCTTCATTGACCTTATCGAAAGTATCCCGGAACCGTATTTGTGTCTCTTTATCAATTCTTTTAATGGCTTGGCTCAAGGTTTCCAGCGCCTGCTCCAGATCCTGGCACTGGTTTTCCAGGTAGCTTGAGCGGGTTTTCGCCTCTTCATACTCCTCGAGGGCCGCCAGGTTGATGGCGCCAAGTGCCTCCACCTGTGCCTCCAGGGTCTGGATCTCCTGGCGCAGCTTGCCGCGATCAGCGGCAATCAGCACCGCCTGATCGAGATCCACCAGTCGCACGCCCAGCTCTTCGAACTGCTCGTGCAACCCCTGCCGGCGCGTCAGGTTGCGTTCACGCTCAAGGCGCAGGGTCGCCAGCTTCTCCTGAATTTGCACCAGCTGCTTGTGATCGACGCTTCTGGCCTGCTCCAGCTCGGTCAGCTGACGCTCCAGCTCCGCAAGCCGCTGATGACAGGCAAGCTGCTGCGCCTCAAGATTGCGCTGCTCGGCCAGCAGGGGCGACAGATCCTGACCCGGCGCAGCCCCCGGCTCCTTGAGCTCGGCCAGCTCCAACCCGAGACGGGCCAGCTCCTGCTCGCGCAGGGCGATGAGCTGGCGCAGGTTCTGTTGCTCCAGTTGCAGCCGCTGGCAGGCGGCCTGCTGCTGCTCCCGGCGCAGGCGCGCCTCCTCCAGCGCCCGCTCCGCCCCGCTTGCCTGCTCCTGGGCGAGCAACAGCGCCTCGGCGAGCGCCTCGCCCTGCTCCTGCAACTCGCCAAGGGCCGCCTCGCCCTGCTCAAGCCGTTCCCCGGCCGACGCCAGCCGCTTGGCCTCCTCGGCCTGCTCCTGGTCGAGCCTGATCAGCTCTTCCCCCAGCTGGCCGAAGCGCAGCAACCGCTCCTGCCGCTGCCCCTCGCGCAGGCTCCAGGCTTCGCGCAGTTGCTGCCACTGCTGCTCCTGCTCGCGCAGGGTACGCTGAGCCAGCTCATGGGCGCCGTGCAGCTGGGCCCGCGTCGCATCGGCGGCGGCAAGCTGCTCATCGCGCCGGCGCAGCGCCTCCCGGCCTGCGACCTGCTCGGTGTGCAACCGCTCACGTTCGCCGAGCAGCGCCAGGGTACCGAGGGCCATGCCCTCCCCCAGATCCGCCCAGTTGGTACCAAACCAGTCGCCAGCAGGAGTTAGCAGCGACTCACCGGCCGCCAGGCTCGGCTGGCGGGCCAATGCCGCTTCCCGGCTCTCCACCAGCCAGATGGCATTGAGGAAGGAAGGAATGTGCTCGCCGCCCAGCTGCGCCGCCAGGGTACCGGCAACCGCCGGCTGGGCCGGGCCGATCCAGAGGCCGGATTGCGTCAGATTGCACTCATCCGCCGGGGTGGCGGTGAGCCAGCGGCCGAGCACCTTGTCCAGCCCTCGGGCCCACTCGGGGGGTACCTGCAGCCGATCCGCCAGGGTGGCGCCCGCCATCTGCTCCCCCAGGATCTGATCCAGGGTGGCGAGGCGAGCCTCCAGCTCGCGCAGCAAGCCCTGCTGGTGACCCTGCTCTGTCTTGAGTGCTTCGTGGCGGGCCACGGCGGCCTGCCACGCCGCTTCGGACTGCTCATGGCGGGCGCGGGAGAGCGCGAGCTCCGCCGCCAGCGCATCAAGCGCCGGTTGCAGGTTCTCCCCTTCCCCGCCAAGGGGCCCGGCCTGTTCATCTTCCAGCTTGAGACGGGCCAGCCGGGTCTTGGCCTGCAGCTCCTGCAGACCGTTCACCTCGGCGCGGGTCTGGTTTAGCCGTCCCTGTAACTGGCCCAGCTGCTGCTGCCACTGCTGCTGACGCTGGCGCGCCTGCTCGAGCCGCTCGGTCGCCGCCGCCCGCACGCTCTGCTGGTCGGTAAGCAACTGCTCACACTGCTCGAGGCGCGCCGACGCCACCTCGCCCTGCAACGTGCTTTCGCTCAGCTGTTCCAGCTGGCCGGCCAACTGGGCCTTGAGCCCCTCGATACGCTCGCCGAGGGCTTGCCGCCTCGCCTGCCAGTCGCGGCCCAGCTCGCTCTGGTGCAGTTGTTGCTGCTCGAGGCGGGCGATGGCCTGCCCGCCGAGAAAAATCTGTTGCTGGCGGCTGGCCTGCTCGGCCTGCGCCTCCTGGCGGGCCACCGACAGGGTGACGTGACGCCCCTCGTCGGCGGTGCGCTTGGCATCGAGCGCCGCCAGCGCCTGCTCGGTCTGGGCCAGTTCGGTCTTGGCCTCGCCGAGGCGCGTCTCCAGCGCCCACAGTTCCGAGCCGATCAGCTCGGCGCGGGCGGCGCGCGAACGGCTCTTGAGCTGCTTATAGCGCTCGGCGGTCTCGGCCTGGGCCTTGAGATGCTCGAGGCGCGAGCCCAGTTCGCCGCGGATGTCGCCGAGGCGCTCCAGGTTCTCCTGGGTATGGCGGATGCGCTGCTCGGTCTCGCGGCGCCGCTCCTTGTAGCGGGAAACCCCGGCGGCCTCTTCCATGAACAGCTTGAGATCGGCCGGGCGGGACTCCACCAGCCGGCTGACGGTGCCCTGTTCGATGATGGCGTAGCTGCGGGGCCCAAGGCCGGTGCCGAGAAAGAGGTCGGTCACGTCCTTGCGGCGGCACTTCTGGCCATTGATCTGGTAGTGGTTGGAGCCGTCGCGCAGCACTTCGCGGCGCACCGAGATCTCGGTAAAGCGGCCGAACTCGCCGGGCACCCGGTTGTGGGGGTTGTCGAACACCAGCTCCACCGAGGCACGGCCGTGGGCGCTGCGGTTGACGGAGCCGTTGAAGATGACGTCGGTCATGTTTTCGCCGCGCAGATGGCGGGCGGAGCTCTCCCCCAGCACCCAGCGCACGGCGTCGATGACGTTGGATTTGCCGCAGCCGTTGGGGCCCACCACGGCGGTCATGTCGGCGTTGAGCTCGATGCGGGTCGGCTCGACAAACGACTTGAAACCGGCGAGTTTGATCAATTTCAGACGCATGGCGGCCTATGTGGGTAACGAAATAAAGAGGAGGCGGGCAGGCGACTTTACCAAATCAAAAGCTTGTTTGTAATATGCAGGCAGTTTCCCATGAACAGATGGAGCTCAGATGAGCCACTCACCCCGTATGGTAAAAGACTCGATCAGCGGCGCAGACTACTTCCTGCGCGGCTTCTCGCTCATTCGCCAGCCCGGCATCCGCACCTTCGTGCTGATCCCCCTGCTGGTCAACTTCGTGCTGTTTGCCGGCGCCTTCTACGCCCTGCTGCTGCAGCTGGACGGCCTGTTTGGCTGGCTGCACCAGCAGATCCCGAGCTGGCTCGACTGGCTGGACTATCTGCTCTGGCCCATCGCCCTCATCACCATCCTGGTGGTCTTCTCCTTCCTGTTCAGCTCGGTGGCCAACTGGATAGCAGCGCCCTTCAACGGCCTGCTGGCGGAGAAGGTAGAACAGGCCCTCACCGGCGAGACCGTCAGCGATACCGGCATGCTGGACATCGTCAAGGACGTGCCGCGCACCTTCGGCCGCGAGTGGACCAAGCTCAAATACTACCTGCCCAAGGCCATCGGCTGCCTGATCCTGTTCCTCATTCCGGTGGTGGGCCAGACCCTGGCGCCGGTGCTCTGGTTCCTGTTCAGCGCCTGGATGATGGCGATCCAGTACGTCGACTATCCGTTCGACAACCACAAGATCGACTTCATTACCATGCGCGACGCCCTCAAGCAGCGGCGCGGCAAGTGCCTGAGCTTCGGCGCCCTGGTCACCCTCTTCTCCGCCATCCCGGTGGTGAACCTGTTCGTGATGCCGGTGGCCATCTGCGGCGCCACCGCCATGTGGGTCGATCACTACCGCGCCGAACAGCTCAGACGCTGAGCCGATTGGTGGTGACAACGGGGCTCCCTTGGGGGCCTCGTTTCATTTTTGCATTATAAAAAATAATGCATAGCCTTCATTGCTTGTCCCCTATAGCGCGAGTTGATAGGATGCGGAGCTTTCTCGCACCCTGGGATATCTCATGTTACATGCACTCTTCTTGCTGGGCCTGGTGGCCGAAGGGATGACAGGCGCGCTGGCCGCGGGCCGGCGACGGATGGATCTGTTTGGCGTGGTGATCATTGCATCGGCGACCGCCATCGGGGGCGGCACCATTCGCGACGTGCTGCTGGGCCATTACCCCCTGCTCTGGGTCGAACACCCGGAGTATGTGCTGCTGGTCGCCGGCGCGGCCATGGCCGGCGTCATCTCGGCGCCGCTGATGCGCTACCTCGGCAAGCTGTTCATGGCGCTCGATGCCCTGGGGCTGGTGGTCTTTTCCATCTTCGGCGCGGCAAGGGCGCTGGAGATGGGCCACGGCGCCGGGATCGCCTGCATCATGGCGGTGGTGACGGGGGCCTTCGGCGGCGTGCTCAGAGACCTGCTCTGCCAGCGCATTCCGCTGGTGTTTCGCCGCGAGCTCTATGCCGCCATCTCGCTGGTGACGGCCGCCATCTACTGCCTGGCGCTCGATCAGGGCCTGCCCAACGACTGGGCCGCCTTCGGCGCCATCGGCATCGGTTTCGTGCTGCGCCTCCTGGCAGTGCGCTTCAAGTGGGGGCTGCCTACCTTCCACTACCAGTACGCCACGCACTGAGCGCGCCAGCTTCTGGCAAGCCGGTACGGATTGCAGCCAACAAAAAAGCGCCGGTCAGGCGCTTTTTTATATGGGCAACCGGGCTGTGGCTGCCTCAGTTGATCCCTTCCGAGCTGAAGAAGGTCGCCTTGTCGGCGATGAAACGGATCTTGATGTTCTTGCCCTCGTCACCCCAGATGCAGCTGGTGGTTCCCAGTGCATCGTCACAACGCTCGGCCTTGCCGAGGATGCTGCTCGCCTCGGCGTAGCTGATCCCCATCTTGAGCTTGTCGTAGTTTTCACGGTTGAGCTTGCCGCAACCGGTCAGCAGCAGGGCAATCAGCCCGCCAAGCAAAATATGTTTCATCTGGTTCTCCTCTGCATGGTGTCCAGAGCCTACCAGCTCGGCCACCCCGCTGACCAGTCACCCGCCGGGCAGCGGTGGCAGGCAGCCGGCCGTTACCAGCTGCGCACCGGCCCGGTGTCGAGGTGCACGAAGTTGTCGCTCGGGTAGTAACCGACGCCGCCCACCTTGAGATGGAGCGCCGCCTTGCGCAGGTGCGCCAGCTGTACTCCGGGAATGCGCACATCCACCGCCTGCCCCAGGGTATGGTAGCTGTGCTTGGCCACGGCGCGGCTGCGGCTGCGCTTCTGGCGATTGGTCACGGGCGAGCGATAGCCCGAGATGAGCTGGATTTCACCGTGGCGACCCAGCTTGTGCTGCAGCAGGTAGAGCTGGTCGAACAGCTTGCGGTCGATGTTGAACACTTCGTTGCGACGGTAGTCGCGAAAGATGTGGTTGAGCTCGGCCAGCCCGTCTTTCAGGTAGCGGCCGTCTTCCCAATAGCTGGCGCGCACCCGCTCGCCGGTATTGAGATTGAAGAAACTGAGTTCACGTCCTGCCGTACTGCGGCTCGCCGTGGCGGGAAAGGACAGCAGCGAGCCCCCCAGCAGGCAACCGGCACCCAGCAGCAGGCGACGTCGGCTTATCTCTTGATCAAGCATCCCTTGTCCGTCCATCGCTATGTTGAGGTGAAACCGTTGAATGAATTTGATACAGGCGCTTGAAACTACCCGCCGAGCCGGCCGCTGTCAAACCGCAAGGGGCCATGAAAAAGCCCGGCGCAGGCCGGGCTTTTCACTCTGTGGCGAGGATCACAGCAAGCGACTCTGGTAGCTGACTCGATCAAATCCATAGATGTCGTTGCGCAGTTGCTGACGTCCATCCTCGTCGATCCAGCTGCTCCAGTAGACGGTGAACACCGGGATCGGGGTGGTCAGCGGCAGCCATTTGGTCTGGGTCTCTTTCAGGATGCTGGCCACCTTGTCCGGCTGATAGCGGGAGTCCGCCAGCAGCAGCTCGGCCAGATCGTCGGCATGCTCCACCCGGATGCAGCCTGAGCTGAAGGCGCGCGCGCCCTGCTCGAACAGCGCCTTGCGCGGGGTGGAGTGCAGATAGATGGCCTCGTTGTTGGGCAGATAGAACTTGTAACGACCCAGCGCGTTGTGATCGCCCGGCTTTTGCCGCAGACGGTAGGGGAAGCCGGACGCCAGCGCCTGCTGCCAGCCCTCTTCGGTGAACTGCACCGGATTGCCCTCGCCGTCGATCACCTCGAACTGCTCACGATTGAGGTAGGCGGGATCCCGTCCCAGCTTGGGCAGAATGTCCTTGCTCAGGATGGAGCGCGGTACGTGCCAGGCCGGGTTCAGCACGATGGAGCGGATCTCGCTGGCGAGGATCGGGGTCGCCCGCTGCTCCTTGCCCACGATCACCCGGCTGGTGAATACCTCGTTGCCGGACTCCACCACGCTCAGCCGATAGTCGGGGATGTTGACCAGCACGTAACGGGCGCCGGAGAGCTGATCCACCAGGTCACGTCGCCACAGGTTGCGCAGCAGCAGGCTGGCACGCACCTCGGGCCCGGTATTGAGCCAGCTACGGGTCTGCCGGCCTATGATGCCGTCGGCGGTCAGGCCGTGGCGGCGCTGGAACTGCTTGACGGCCTGCAGGGTCTCGGCGTCGTAGGTGGCGTCATCATGGCGCGGGGCCGTGTCGCCCAGCTCGTTGAGGATGGAGCGGATCTGGCCCAGCTCCGGGGAGACTTCACCGGCCCGCAGGGTCGGCATGGTCAGGGTCGGCCACTTCTTGGCCATGGGCAGCGCCAGCAGCTTGCGCACTTCTTCGCGCACCGCGTCATATTCCGCGACCTGGGGTCTGAGCTGCCTGACCTGCTCCAGCAGATTGTCGCCGGCCGGCTCGTGGGCCAGCGGCTTGCTGAGGTTGAGTTTGAGGGTCTGCATCTGCTCGCGGGAGACCAGATCCATGGCACGCCACGCCTGCTGGAACCGGGCCAGTTTGCCGAACGCCTCGTCATAGAGGGCACCACGCTGATCCGCCGGCTTGGCCTGCAACTTCTTCCAGAGCGTGTAAAAATCCGGGTGCAACTGGGCCAGCACGGCTTCCTGCAGCTGCAGCTCCAGCTCACGCCTGGCCTGCTCCGCCGTGCTGTTCTGATACCAGTCGTGCTGCATCGCAGCATTGCTCACCACCACCTGGCCCTCGCTGGCCTGTACCATGGCCGCCGGCCAGCAGCCCAGCCAGATCAGGTTTGCCAATGCCAGCCAATACTTCTTCCCCATGCTTACCTCAAGATCGGTTCACTTCAGCCTGTCAGACCCGGCGGTCAAGGCGCTCATGATGCGTGAATGCCCGCGACTTTACTAGCTGGCGGGCGCGTAGCGCCGCCAGATAATGTCATACTCATTTGTTGCTTTAAATTCAGCCAGTTCGCGATTGAACGCGCTGACAAATTCGGGTGACAGCCGCTTCTTGCTGAACATGAAGAAGGTCGGCGCTTCATATACGGCCATGGTGTGGGGGACGATCAGATCGCTCAGCCCCTCCTCCTTCAGGCCCCAGGGGGTGGCCAGCACATCGCCGAGAAAGCCGTCGATGCGTCCCAGCACCAGCTTGCCATAGTTTTGCTCGTCATTGACCACGCTCACCTGGGCGGCATAACGACGCAGCAACTCGCTGATCTCCGCCCCATAGTAGTAGTCCTTGGTGATGCCCAGGGTATGGCCGCTGGCCAGCCAGCTGGCCAGATCGGTTTCGGGGTAGGAGGATGACTTGCGGATCCAGAGCGCGCTGCGGCCCGGATTGTAGGCATCGGAGAACCAGGCATAGTGGGCGCGATCCTCGTTGAAATAAGCCTCCATGGCGATGTCGACCGAGCCCAGTGACAGACCGTGCAGCACCCGCTTCCAGGGCATCTCCACATAGCTGGCCTTGCAATCGAGCCGCTTGAGCATGGCGGTGAGCGCCTCGACGGCAAAGCCGCGCAGCTCCTTCTGCCCGGCCGCCGTGCCGGTGTAATAGTGATAAGGCGGCCAGTTGTCAAAACCGACCCGCAAGGGCGAGGGACACAGACTGTTTGCAGAGGCCAGCGGCGCCAGCAAGCAGAGCATCCAGCAGCAGAGTTTCAGCTTCATGGGTCATCCTTGACTGCGTGATACGCCATCATAAATCGGCCTTGGCAAAATGGCGACAGATCCTGCCACAGCGATGCAGGCTCCCGGCCGTGTGAGCGGCACCCTCGTTTATGCTTGTAGAAGCCGGGCCTGAAATGCCCCCGGCCTGCGCCGGATCTCCGGCTCGCCAGGGCAGGTAAAAAGCGGGAACAGCAACATTTGGAACACCGGCCGAAAAGGGGTTAATATGTGACCAAATATATTTTTGTGATCCACTATGCTTTTTTTGCAATTGGATTAGCATATGCGCGAAATCAGCCTACAAACCGTGAGGCGCAGAGAGTGATATGACGTACAAAAAGTTTGGTTTTCTGACCGCCATCATGGCGCTGAGTGGTTTCTACCTTTATACCCTTTACTTGGCCGCCCACCCCAACGTGAGCCTGGCCTACAAGCTCTATTACCTGGAAGGCAAGACCCGCTTCTGGGAGCACAACTCCAGCATGACCTACCAACCCGGCAACGAGCTCAATCTGACCAAACCGAGCCGTTTCCTCTCCAGCGAAGGCTGGGCCAAGAAACCGAGTGCGGACGGCACCGAACTGAGCGGCCAGGGCGGCCTCTACTTCGTACTGCCCAAGCAGCAGGCACAGCCGGAACAGCTGACCATCCAGGCCCGGGTCAACAGCCCGCAGGCCGGTGCTCTGCTCAAGGTGGCACTGGGTCACGATTTCACCACCACCGTCAAGCTGGCCAAGGCCGGCATCAACGAGATCCGTCTCAGCCTGCCGGGCGAGTCGCTGACCTCGGACCCCAAGCGTCCCAACTTTCTGGCGCTCTCCGCCCCGACTCCGCTCAATGTCCAGTCGGTGCGCTTGACCGTCGCCCAATAAGACGTATTCTCCAATACGCTGTTTTATAAAATAATTTTCCAAATAAGGAAGTTTTCATGTCGCATGCCGATTTTCGACTCTCTCTGATCGTTCCCGTTTACAACGAGGAAGAGAGCATAGATGCCTTCATCAACGCGATAGATAACGAACTGGCGCCGCTCAAGGATCAGCTGGAAATAGTATTCGTCAACGACGGCAGCCGCGACCGCACCCGTGAGGTGGTCGAACAGGCCATCGCCCGCGACCCGCGCGTCACCCTGGTCAACCTGGCCCGCAACTTCGGCAAGGAAGCGGCCATGACCGCCGGCCTGCATCACGCCAAGGGTGATGCCGTGGTGCCGATGGACGTGGATCTGCAGGATCCGCCCGCACTCATTCTCGAATTCGTCAAACTGTGGCAGACCGGCGACTACGACACCGTCTACGGCATCCGGGTGGATCGCAGTGCCGACACCCCGATGAAGCGCCTCACCGCCGGCGGCTTCTACCGCTTCTTCAACGCCCTCTCCACCAGCACCAAGCTGCCGGAGAACGCCGGTGACTTCCGCCTGATCGACCGCAAGGTGGTCGAGGCGATCAAGCAGCTGCCGGAGCGCAACCGCTTCATGAAGGGGCTGTTCGCCTGGGCCGGTTTCCGTGCCGTCGGTGTGCCCTACGAGCGCCCCGCCCGCCATGCCGGCGAGACCAAGTTCAACTACTGGAAGCTGTGGAACTTCGCCCTCGACGGCCTGATGAGTTTCTCCAGCTGGCCGCTGCGGGTATGGAGCTACGTCGGCGTCGGCGTCTCCTTTGTCGCCTTCCTCTACATCCTCAAGATCGTCACTCAGGTGGTCTTCTTCGGCATCGACGTGCCGGGTTACGCCTCCCTGATGTCGGTGGTGCTGTTCCTCGGCGGTATCCAGCTGCTGTCGCTCGGTATCATCGGTGAGTACATCGGCCGCATGTTCGTGGAAGTGAAGCAGCGCCCTGTCTACCTCATCGAAGGGGTGTACGGCCAGTATGCCAAGCAGGATGAAGAGCCGAAGCAGGACGCCGCCACCGGCAGCAAGAAGAGCGCCGGCAAGAAGGCTGCTGCTGCGAAAGCCGCTGATGACCAGCAGGAGCAGGCGTCTCAATGATCTCCCGCGAGGAATTCTGGCGGCTGGTACGTTTCGGGTTTGTCGGCGGGGGGGCCACCCTCGTCGATCTGGGCACCTCCATCACCCTGTTTCACACCTGGCCCACCATCTCGGAGCACCTGGTGACGACGCTGGCCTTTGCCATCGCCTTCTGGTTCTCCTTCTTCGGTCACCGTTACATCACCTTCCAGAAGCAGGGTGCCGCCAGCAAGTTCTTGCTGGTTGCCCTCTTCTCGCTGGCGGTGCGTAACCTGATATTGAGCGGTCTGCTGTTTGCGGGTCTTTCCGGTCTGTTGCCGGTGGTGATCGCCACCCTGACGGTCACCGTGCTCACCTACCTCCTCTCCAGGATCTGGGTATTTGCCTGATGAATGACATGACTACCTCCATCACCCCTGACAATGCGGGCCCCTATCGCCCGTCACTGGCCATCAGCAGCCGTGACTGGCTGATTATCATCGCCGCCTTCGTGCTGAGCCGGGCCGCCCTCTACGGCATGGGCTATTTCGGCGTGCAGCTCTACGGCTCCCCCGACATAGGCCCGCTGCAGGCCTATTGCCAGTTCGACTGCGTCTGGTTCCAGCGCATCATCGAGAACGGCTACGATCTCTACCCGCGCTGGCTGAGCAAGGGCAATGCGGCCAACTGGGCCTTCATGCCGCTCTACCCGATGATCTCAGGCACCATCTCCAACCTGCTCAACGTCGAGAGTCTGATCGGCCTGATGCTGGTAGCCAACCTGGCGTTCTTCATCAGCCTGCCGCTGATGCTGCTGGTGCTGCGTCAGCTCAAGCTGGGTGACGACACCGCCCGCTTCGGCGTCTGGCTGCTCGCCTTCTCCCCCTTCTCCGCCTACTTCGTCTCCGGCTATACCGAGTCGATGTTCATGGCGCTGATGCTGGGCATGTTCCTGTTCGCCTATCGCCAGCAGTGGCTGATGGTGGCGCTGCTCGGCGTCTTCATCTCCGCCACCCGCAACCTGGGGGTGATGATGGTGTTCCCGGTGCTGATCCTGGCGCTGCAGGCCTACGGCTGGCGCGAGTTCTTCCGCTTCACCGAGCGCGCCTTCAAGGTGGTGTTCACCCTCTGGATGATCCCGCTCGGCCTGTTCGCCTACATGTTCTACCTCTATCACCTCACCGGTGACGCGCTGGCGTTCAAGCACATCCAGGTGGCCTGGGGCCGTTACATGGACAGCCCGCTGGACTGGTGGCTGAGCGGCTTCGAACTGGGCGGACGCAAATCCTACCTCTCCATTATGGTGATGTTCGGCTGGGCTCTGAACCTCTATCTGTTCAGCCAGAAGCGCTGGGCCGAGGCGACCCTGATGTTCATCTGCTGCACCATTCCGCTGATGACAGGGCTCAACGCCATGCCGCGCTACATGTTCGGCCTCTATCCGACCATGCTGGCGATCATACTGCTGACCCATCGCTGGCCGGCCATTCGCCCGGCCGTGCTCTGCCTGAGCGGCATGGTGGCCTCCTTCATCGCGGTGGCCTTCGTCAACTTCAAGTTCTTCACCGTGTGACGAAGGTGGCAATGCAACAAGCCGGTCTATCGACCGGCTTTTTTTATGGGCGCGACACCCCGCTCACACTTTTCCATTCTTGAAAACGTAACCATTTGAACTGATGTCACAAATCGACGGTTTGCCTGTCCAAGCCCGCCCTCATGCCTCCTAGAATGAGCCCCATTGACGGCAATCTGGTCCGCTTAACCCCAGCAAGGAATGGCTTATGCGTCGCACTCCCTCGGTTTCTTCCCTCTGGCTCGCCCTGCTGGCCAGCCCCCTCTTCCTCCATCAGGCCATGGCCGCAGAGGTGCGCCTCTACGTGGATGACCAGCCGGTCGGCGCACCGCTGACACTGGACAAGGGGGCGGTGCAGATGACCCATCCGCTCACCAAGGGGAGCCACCAGATCCGCATCAGCGACGCAGGCAACAGCTGCGGCACCAGCTTCGGCCCGAGCGAGGCCAAGCCTCTCCCCTTCGGCACCGCCCAGCCCATGGACAAGTGCAGCAAGGGGCAGCACTTCAACCTGCGGGTGATGCTGGCGGGGGACTATCAGTTCACCTTCAACCCGGATACTCCCAGCCTCAAGGTACTGCGAGCCACCAAGAAGAGCGAGTTCAAACGCCAGCCGCCAGCGGAGCCCTGCATCAGCTGGGATGGCGGCCCGGTCACCGTATCCCTGAAAGGGGTCTGGCCCGACGGCACCCAGCTGCGGGACGCCTACTCCGACCAGCAAGGGGTGGTCAAGGGTGGCAAGCTGACCCTGACGCCGAGTAAAGAGAGCGGTGGCCTGCTGCTGCTCGAGCCGGTCAAGGCGGCCAAGCCAGCGCCGTTCAGCTGGGATCAGGCGAGCGTCTATTTCCTGCTGACCGACCGCTTCAACAACGGCGATCCCGCCAACGACCACAGCTTCGGGCGCCAAAAGGATGGTCAGGATGAAGTGGCCACCTGGCACGGCGGCGACTTCAAGGGGTTGACCGCCAAGCTCGATTACATCAAGCAGCTCGGCATCAATGCCATCTGGATCACCCCCATGGTGGAGCAGGTGCACGGCTTCATCGGCGGCGGCGAGCAGGGCAACTTCCCCTTCTACGCCTATCACGGCTACTGGGCGCTCGACTTCACCAAAATTGACCCCAACTACGGCGACGAAGAGAGTCTAAAGACCCTGGTGGACGAGGCCCACAAGCGCGGCATGCGCATCATCCTCGACGTGGTGATGAACCACGCCGGTTACGCCACCCTCGCCGACCTGCAGGATTTTGGGCTCACCGATCTCACACAGAACACAGACAAGCTGCCGACCGTCTGGAACCAGTGGCGCCCGAGCGGTGGCCTCAACTGGCATGGCTACAACCAGTTCATCGACTACCAGTCGCCGAAGTGGGACAAGTGGTGGAGCGGTGACTGGGTGCGTGCCGGTCTGCCCGGTTATCCGCAACCTGGCACCGACGACGTCACCGGCTCGGTGGCGGGGCTGCCGGACTTCCTGACCGAATCAACCAAGCCGGTGGGGCTGCCGCCGCTGCTGACGGCGAAAAAAGATACCAAAGCCAAGCCGCTGCCCAACGCTACCGTGAGCGACTATCTCATTGCCTGGCACACCGACTGGGTGCGCCGCTTTGGCATCGACGGTTTTCGGGCCGACACCGTCAAGCATCTGGAGCCCGAGGTGTGGGCAAAGCTAAAACAGGCGGGCACTGCCGCACTCAAGGAGTGGAAGGCAGCCAACTCGGCCAAGAAGCTCGACGACCTCCCCTTCTACATGGTGGGTGAGGTGTGGGATCACGGGGTTGCCAAGGATTTCTGGTACCGACACGGCTTCGATTCGCTGATCAACTTCGACTACCAGCGCGAGTTCGCCCTGCCCCAGGCCCAGTGTCTGGCCAGCGCCGAGCCCACCTATGCCAGCTACGCCAGCCGCATCAATCAGGATCCCGAGTTCAACGTGCTGAGCTACATCAGCTCCCACGACACCAAGCTGTTCTTCGGCGACTATCAGGACGTGCCGTTGCAGCGCCGGGTTGCCAGCAGCTTCATGCTGCTGCCGGGCGGCATCCAGATCTACTACGGCGATGAGTCCGGCCGCGGGCTCGCCAAAGATGGCGGCGTGTTCGATCAGGCGCTGCGTTCCGACATGAACTGGCAGGAGCTGGCCAGCGGCGAGAAGGCCGAGCTGGTCAAGCACTGGCAGCGGCTCGGCCAGTTCCGCGCCGCCCACCCGGCCGTGGCGGCGGGCAGCCACAAGAAACTGGCCGACAGCCCCTATGCCTTTGTGCGGGAGAAGGGAGATGACAAGGTGGTGGTGGTGTTCGCCGGCCGCCAGCCGTAATCCAGCTTAAGGAATCAAACCCAAACAGAGAGGGGAGCCAGTGGCTCCCCTCTCTGTTTACACAAGCTGTTTACAGCGGTTATGCCCGCGGGTTCACTGCGGCTGATGAGCGGCCGCCGGCCACTGCAGACGCGCCTTGACCAGGGTCTGCTGCCACAGCGGCCAGGCCAGCAGCGCCTGCTGATAGGCGCCCGCCAGCCCCGGCAGCTGGATGCCGTAGCTCGCCAGCCGGTAGGCCATCACCGCATAGAAGGCATCGAGGATCCCCGCCTCGCCAAAATAGAAGGGGCCCCGTGCCTGGGACCAGATGGTCTGCAGCCGGGCCAGCTCGCCGATGGCCTCCACCGGCGGTTCGCTGCGGGTCGGGGCGCCGAGGAAGAAGGGCAGCAGGGTGCGAATTTGGCGAAAACCGGCGTGCAGCTCGGCGCAGAGACTGCGGGCCAGCGCCCGCTCGGCTCGCGCTTCTGGATAGAGCCGGCGCGCGGGGCAGAGCTCGTGCAGGTACTCGGCGATGGCCAGCGAGTCGTGTATCCGCACGCCGTCGTGATCGAGCCAGGGCACCAGGCCGGCGGGGGCCAGCCGCTTGAGCCGCTGCAGCTCCTTGGCATCCTCCAGGTCGAACACCTGCTCCTGCCACTCCAGCCCGCTCATGGCCAGCACCAGCGCTGCCCGCATCGCCCAAGTGGAGCCCGTGCCCACCGTCAATACCAGAGATCCCATCTATTGCCTCCTGCATGGGTTGTTCATGACCATCCCATCTGCCCCAATGGCACGACATCCGACGGTCGCTTCACATTTGCACGCCGGCAGGTTTGACCCTCTCCGGGAGCGGTGCTAGTTTGATTTTCCAAAACAATCAGTTAGCAACAATGTGAGCAATGGACAGCCAATTTACCATCGTCATCGCAGATGACCACCCCCTGTTTCGGGGCGCCCTCTATCAAGCGGTGCACATGGCCATCGACGATGCCCAGCTGCTGGAAGCGGACTCCATCGACAGCTTGGCCCACCTGCTGGGTGAGCACCCGGAAGTCGACCTGCTGCTGCTCGATCTCAAGATGCCGGGGGCCAACGGCTTCTCCGGTCTCGCCCACCTGCGCGGCCAGTATCCCGACCTGCCCATCGTGGTGGTGTCGGCTTCGGAAGAACCCGCCATCATCCAGCAGGTGCTGCGCCTTGGCGCGCTCGGCTTCATCCCCAAATCGGCGCCGATGAAGGAGCTGGTCAACGCCCTCAATACGGTGATCGGGGGTGACAACTGGGTGCCGGCCGGCATCTCGCTCCACCCCGAGCCCAGTGAGGGCACCGATTTTGCCAGCAAGCTGGCCAGCCTCACCCCCCAGCAGTACAAGGTGTTGGTGATGCTGCGTGACGGCAGCCTCAACAAGCAGATCGCCTGGGAGCTCAACGTCTCCGAGGCCACCATCAAGGCCCACATCACCGCCATCTTCAGAAAACTCGGTGTCAAGAACCGCACCCAGGCGGTCATCGCCCTGCAGCAGATGGATATCAAGGGCGACTGAGTCCGCCTCATCCCCACTTGCAGGCCGATTCGTTGCTCGACAAATAGCACGGTCGTACTTTATGCTGCTCCGGTCAATGAAGGAGAGTGCGATGAGCAAGGGCCGGCTGACCCGCGACAACATTTTGCAGACTGCGTTCGAGCAGGCGAGCCAGCAGGGGCTGGAGAGCCTCACCATCGGCTCCCTTGCCAGCGCCTGCGAGATGTCGAAAAGCGGCCTGTTTGCCCACTTCCAGTCCCGCGACAACCTGCAGATCGCCGTGCTGGAGTACGCCGCCGAGGTGTTCCGGGAGCGGGTGATCCAGCCGGTGCGCCAGCAGCAGCACGGCAGCCAGCGAGCGAAGCTGACTGCCCTGCTGCAGGCCTGGCTGGCCTGGAACCAGTGCTTCGCCGGCCGCTGCATGTTCCTCGACGCCTGGACCTCGGCCCAGGAGGGGGAGGTGCAGCAGGCCGCCCGCCAGCTGGTGCGCTTCTGGCTCGACTACCTGGCCCGTCAGGTGGTGCAGGGACAGAGCGAGGGCGAGTGGCGCAGCGACATGGATCCCTGGCGCGCCGTCTATCGCCTCTATGGCCTCTATCTGGCGGATCAGGTGTTCAATGCCCTCGATCTGTGTCAGGATCCGGCCCGCCACTTCTGGCCCGAGGTGGAGACGCTGCTGGATGGCTGGCGCTGATAGATTGACCTCTCTTTTTTAAAACCGACAAAAAAGCACGACCGTTCGCACATAAAAACCACAGGATGACCATGAGCAGCAAGATCTACTTCAACACCCGCCGCTTCAGCCCGAGCAAATGGTTGCTTGGCCTTGGCACCCGCTTGCATCACATCCTGGCCCCCGCTCATGCCAAGCGCACCGCCAGCAAGCTGCTGCTCACCCCCCAGCGCAACCAGCGGGATGACACGGCACCGGCCGGACTGGTCAAACAGGCCGTACACACCAGCGAAGGCACCCTGATGAGCTACCGGCTCGGCCAGGGGCCGGTCTGGCTGCTGATGCACGGCTGGTCAGGCAGCGCCGGCCAGTTCTACCCGCTGATGAGCCACATCGCGGCCCAGGGCTTCACGGCCATTGCCTACGATCACCCGGCCCACGGCCACAGCGCCGGCCATACCGGCCACCTGCCCCGCTTCGTGCGCGCCTTCGACGAACTGGTGGAAAAGATGACGGCGGAGTACGGCCCGCTGCAGGGCGTCATCGCCCACAGCATGGGGGGCGCCGTCACCCTCTCCAGCCGCCGACGCGAGCTGGATGCCCTGCCGCTGCTGCTCATCTCGCCGGTGCTCGACTACGTGCCCCAGCTCTACGGCATGGTGGCGCGCTCCGGCTACTCCATCCGGCTGTTCGATGCGGTGGTCAAGGAGATTGAACAGGAGTACCAGCACCCCTTGAGCACGGTCGACCCGCTGGGGCGGCTCGCCGGCCGCAGCGGGCCCGCCATCATAGTGCACGACGAGGAGGATCGCTTCGCCCCGCATGGTGATTCCCTGCGCGCCACCCAGGATGGCCGCACCCGGCTGGTGAGCACCCGCGGACTCGGCCATGGCCGCATCCTCGCCAGTGCCCCCGCATTCGCCGCGTTCGATCAGCTGAGCGCCGTCCGCCGCGCCAACTGAACAGCCTCAAAAAGGGCCTGCAAAAAATGGTTGGCAGGCCTGTTTTTATATTTGATGCAGCGTCTTATAGTTAAATTGCTCGGTGGCAACACCCCCAGTGGCATGCATAAGGCGCAGTATCATGGCCAAACCCAACACAGCTCTTCTGTTGACCGGTGGTGGTGCCCGCGCCGCCTATCAGGTCGGCGCCCTCAAGGCGATCGCCGAGTTCTATCCCCGCAATCTCGGCATTCCGTTTCCCATCCTGTGCGGCACCTCGGCCGGCGCCATCAATGTCACCGCGCTGGCTTGCTACGCCTCCTGCTTTCATCTGGGGGTACGCAAGCTGGAGTGGGTCTGGCGCCGCTTCGAGACCCACCACATCTTTGACTTTCACCCGGGGCGCCTGTTGTGGCGGCTGATGTACGAGGGCTCGGCGGGGCTCATCAATCCCCACACCAACCACGCCTTTCACCTGTTCGACAACGCGCCGCTGCGCCGCCTGCTGGATCAGCTCATCGACTATCACCGCATCGACGACAACATCCTCTACGGCAGTCTGGAGGCGCTGGCCATCACCGCCTCCGACTACGACGACGGCCTCTCCACCACCTTCTTTCAGGGGCGAGCGGAGCACCTGCCGTGGGAGCGGGCCAGACGGCGCGGGCTGCGCACCCTGCTCACCTCGGATCACCTGCTCGCCTCCTCGGCGCTGCCGTTCGTCTTCCCGGCCACCCACATCGGCGACAAGTTCTACGGCGACGGCTCCATCCATCAGTTGAGCCCGCTCAGCCCCGCCATCCACCTGGGGGCGGAGCGGATCCTGCTGATCACCCTGGATCCGCCGGCGCACACGGCCCCCACCTTCCACCATGGCCACCTGACCAGCTCCAACATCGCCAGCCACCTGCTGGACACCGTCTTCACCGACACCCTCAACTCGGATCTGGAGCGGCTGTGGCGCATCAACCAGACCCTGGATCTCATCCCGGAGCGGGAGCGCAACCGGTTGAAACTCAAACGGGTGGAGACCTGCGTGCTCAAGCCGAGCCAGGATCTCGATCTGCTGGCGCTGGCCTATCTGCGCAAGCTGCCGGTACACCTGCGCCGCCTGCTGCGGGTACTGGGGGTGACGGGGGACGAGACCAGCAGCCTGGCCAGTTTCCTGATGTTCTATCCCGGCTACTGCCAGCAGCTGATCAAGCTGGGCTACCTGGATACCTTGAACGAGCGCCGGCGGGTCGAAGCGTTTCTGGGGATAGAAGAGGCGGTACCGGTCGAAGCTTGAATTGGGCCCTTGAAGGGGGAGCCGGCACGCCAGCAAGCGGTTCACTCACCTGTGGCGAGGGTGAACACACCTTGAGGGAGGGCTAACGCCCCTCCAGCAGGCGCTGCTCCGCCTGCTCCACCGCCACCCCATTGCCGAACAGCACCAGCCGATCCCCTGTCGCCAGCACCAGCTCTGGCTTGGGTTCCAGCCGCAGCTCGCCGCGCTGTACCTCCTTGATCCGCACCGTCTCCAGCGCCAGGGCCTGCACGCTGCGCCCCACCGCCCAGGCCTGCTCGTGCAGCAGCACGGGGTGCAGCCGCTCGAGCAGCTGATCCGTTTCCAGATTGCCGGCGCTTTGATCCCCCCAGTAGAAACCGTGCAAAAAGCGGTACTGGCTGCTGCGCTCGTGCTCCATGCGCCGGATCACCCGGCCGATGGGAATGTCGCAGTTGAGCAGCAAGTGGGAGACCAGCATCAGGGCCCCCTCCTGGGATTCGGGGATCACCGCAAAGGCACCCGCCCGCTTGAACGCCTCCAGAAAGCTGTCATCCCGGGTGCGCACCAGCACCTTCACCTCCCCCGCCAGCTCTCTGATCAGCGCCAGCATGGCCTCGACCCGCTTGTGATCGTCAAAGGTGATGATCACCAGCCGGGCCCGCAGCAGGCCGGCGGCCAGCAGGATGTCGCGGCGGCTGGCATCGCCGAACGCCACCTGCTCCCCCGCCGACTTGGCCTCGCTCACCCGCTCCGGGTCGAGATCCAGCGCCAGGAAGGGGATCTCCTCCTGCTTGAGAAAACGGGCGCAGGTCTGACCGGCCCGACCAAAGCCCGCAATGATCACGTGCTGGCTCTTGCTAAGTCCCGACTGGGCCACCTCGGAGCGGGTGAGCAGGGCCGGATCGGTGAGGGAGCGGGCCAGATGATGGGCCTGCAACACCAGCCAGGGCGTCATGGCGATGGAGGTAACGCCGATGCCGATGAGCAGGGAGACCAGCCGATGGTCGAGCAGACCGTGGTGGTTGGCCAGCGCCAGCAGCACGAAGCCGAACTCCCCCACCTGGCTCAGCATGATCCCCGCCGCCATGGCATCGCGCTTGCGCTCCCCCATCAGCCGGCCGGCCAGCAGCACCAGCAGGGACTTGAACAGGATCAGGCAGAGCACGCTGGTGGCCACCAACCACCAGTCCTGCGCCACCCGCTGCCAGTCCATGGTCATGCCGATGGTGATGAAGAAGAGCCCCATCAGCACGTCCCGAAACGGCCGGATGTCCACCTCCAGCTGATGGCGATAGTGGGACTCCCCCAGCATCATGCCCGCCAGAAAGGCCCCCAGCGCCATGGAGAGCCCCATCCACTGGGTCAGCGAGGCGGCCAGCAGCGCCACCAGCAGGGCGCTCAGCACGAACAGCTCGTCGGATCGGGCCCGCGCCACCTCGTGAAACAGCAGCGGCAGCAGCCACTTGCCCACAGCCAGCAGGCTCAACAGGGCAAACAGTCCCTTGAGGGTGGCCCAGGCGATCTCCGCCAGCAGGGCGCTGCCCTGGATCTCGGGCCTGGCCAGGATGGGGATCATCACCAACAGCGGCACCACCGCCAGATCCTGAAACAGCAGCACGCTCACCCCGAGCTGGGCGCGGCGGGTGTGCAGCTGCTTCTGCTCCCCCAGCTGCTTGATCACCACGGCGGTGGAGGAGAGCGCCAAGGTGCCCGATACCACCAGCGCCTGGGGCAGGCTCAGGCCCCACCACCAGGCGATGGCGAAAAACAGCAGGGAGGTGAGCAGCACCTGCAGACCGCCCACCCCGATCACCAGCCGGCGCATGGCGATGAGCCGGGGCAGCGAGAATTCGAGCCCGAGCGAGAACATCAGAAAGACGATGCCGAGCTCGGCGATGGTCTGCATGATCGCCTGGCCGGTGATCACGGCGACGCCATAGGGGCCGAGCAGTACCCCGGCAAGCAGGTAAGCGAGGATCACCGGCTGGCCGAGGCGCCGGAAAATCGCCACCAACAAGACGGCGGCAAGCAGCAGGATCAACACATCTGCGTACAATATTTCCTCCCTTTTTATCTACTTAAGCCTAGCCAGCCACTCTTGTTCGCATCGAACATATTTTGGGCACAAGGATTGCAAGTAAGAGTCAGGAAGTAGGTTGTTTGAGGGCTGTACCGTGGAAAACACATCATCATTGAATGGTCTGGGACATGGCATCGAGCAGTGGGTTCGCCAGATGGAGCGGCTCACGCCGCTGGCCAGTCAGGATCGCAACCAGTTGCTCGAGTTGTTGTTGGTGCAGATGGACCTCGGCAGCCTGCTGGCAACCTTTGCCGATCGTGCGGCAAGAATTGTCCGGATCCACAGCCTGCACTTCGACTGCGGCCAACCTCATACCCTGATCCAGCATCCGCCCCAGGCCAGCCTGACCCTGCACAGCTACCCGTTCGAGCTGCGCGGCCAACATGGCCAGCTGATCGGCCAGTTGCACTACACCCTGGAACATGCCCTGAGCGGCAGCCAGCAGCGGATCCTGCAGCAGTATCACCAGCTGCTCTGCCTGCCCCTGCCCCTCTACCTGCGCCTGTCACAGCTGGAGCTGCAGGTCAGGCTCGATCACCTGACCGGGCTCGGCAACCGCTCCTACTTCGACGAAGCCATCGGCCGGGCGGTAGAGCAGCACAGCCGGGAATCCCACGGCCTGGTGCTGGTGCTGCTGGATCTCGACAACTTCAAGCAGATCAACGACACCTGGGGCCACCCGGTCGGCGATCTGGTGCTAAGCCGCTTCGCCCAACTGCTGACCCACTGCATCCGCAGCACGGATCAGGCGTTTCGCCTCGGCGGCGACGAGTTCGCCCTGCTGCTGCAACCCGCCGAGCCCGAGGCCTGGCGCCCGGTCTGGCTGCGTCTGCAGCACATGCTGCTGACTCACAAGGAGCTCAGTACCTTCTCGGTCGGCTGCAGCCTGGGAGCCGCCAGCTGGCAGTCCGGGGTGGACGTGCACAGCCTGTACGAGGCCGCCGATGCCCACCTCTATGCCCGCAAGAAGGCGGGCAAGGCCGGCCTGCTGGACTGAACCGACCAGCCGCTGAATACGACAAGGCCGGCATATGCCGGCCTTGTCCGTTATCCGCGTTGGCAAATGAGAGCGTCACGCCGGGGGCTGACAGGCCGCCGCCGGCAGCCAGTGCCAGGCCAGACCGGCGCCCTGCGTCATGAATCCGTCACAGAGGAACAGCTCGCCCACCGCCGCCACCTGCTCGCCATAATAGAGGATGGGAATGCGGCCGCGCTGCCAGGAGGGAACCCCGTACTCCTGCAGCAGCTTCTTGAGGCGCCGGCTGCCGCCACGCCCTACCGGCCTGAGCATGCTGCCGGCGGCCACCCCGAAGCGCACCGACAGCGGCTCGTCCGCCCTTGGCAGCCGCAGCCCCTCCCCTTCCAGCCGCGGCAGCAAGCGCACCTCCCCCAGCCCGTCCGGCAGGATCAGCGTCTCCCCCACAGCCAATGTCAGCTGCTCATGGCGAGGCTGCAGCCCGGGTCGCACCAGATGAAGCCGGCCCTGAAAGCGGCGGCAGCTCTGCCCGCCCCAGTTGAGCTGGGGATTGGCGTCTTCCCGTGCCAGCGCCACCTCCTGCCAGAGCAGACCGAGCTGCTCGCGGGAGGGCATCTCGCCCCCCTGGCGGCGGATCCAGTAACGTAGCAGGTTGTTGCGCCGGGTGCCTGACAGGACCAGCAGCGGCGCGATCTGCAGCGCCTCTCCTGCCGCCGCCAACCGCCAGTCGGCCTCTGCCAGCTCCTCCAGCAGCGCCTCCTGCTCGGCGCACAGCGCCATGCTGCGCGCCGCGGTCTGGGCCATGGCGGGCCAGCGGGCCTTGAGCTGGGGAATGAGCCGTTGGCGCAGGAAGTTGCGGTCATAACTCACATCCTGGTTGCTCTCATCCTCCACCCAGCCATAGGGGAGGCTGGCCGCCGCATCGGCCAGCTCGGCCCGGCTCACCTCGAGCAAGGGGCGCAGCAGCAGGCCAGCGGCAAAGGGTTGGCTCGGCACCATGCCCGCCAGCCCGCGCAGGCCGGCGCCGCGCTTGAGCGCCAGCAGCAGGGTCTCCAGCTGATCGTCCTGATGATGGGCGGTGAGCAGCCACTCCCCCTCCCCCAGCTGAGCGGCGAGATGCAGATAGCGGGCCTCCCGCGCCTGCGCCTCCAGGCTGTCGCCACTATCCCGCTGCAGTTGCACCCGCTCGACCAGCAGCGGCACCGCCAGTTGCTGACACACCGTTTCGCAGTGAGCCACCCACTCGTCGGCATTTGGGCTCAGGCCGTGATGGACGTGCAGCGCGCGCAGGGCAAGGCCGTGGGCGCCGGCAAAGCGGGCCGCCAGCACCAGCAGCACGGTGGAGTCGAGCCCACCGCTGAAGGCCACCAGCAGACCACTGGAACCTTCCGGCGCGGGCAGAGTCTGACAAAAACGAGAATAAATACGAGAAATCATAGGCTTCCCCAATACGACCAGGCCGATCTTAGCAGACTCGGGCTTATCAAGCGCTAACCCGGCTGCTAGAGTGAGACGCTCCCTGCGTGGGCAAGGAAGCCGCATAACCCGAATTGGAATCCAACATAATGAACAACAAAAAAAGCATACTGGCCGCCCTCGTCGGGCTGGCCCTGCTGGCCGGCTGCAGTCAGGCCCCGGACGGCGCAGACAAACACTCCGGCCTCGCGCTGGCCAACATGGACACCAGCGTCAAACCCGGTGACGACTTCTTTCGCTACGTGAACGGCCACTGGCTCTCCACCGCCAAGATCCCGGACGACAGGCCCGCCGACGGCGCCTTCTACATGCTGCGCGACAAATCCCTGGCGGACGTGCGGGTGCTGGTGGAAGGGCTGGACAGCAAGGCCGCCGCCGGCACACCGGCCCAGCAGATCCACGATCTTTACCAGAGCTACCTGGATCAGACGACCCGCAACGCCAAGGGCACGGCGCCGCTGATGCCGATGCTGAGCGAGATCGAGCAGATCCGCACGCCGCAGGATCTGGCCCGGGCCTTCGCCCAGAGCGGTCGCAACGGCGGCGGTGCCCCGTTCGGTTTCTGGGTCGATGCCGACGCCAAAGCGCCGGACAGCTATGCGATCTACCTCTACCAGGCCGGGCTCGGTCTGCCAGATCGGGATTATTACCTCAAGACGGATGCTGCCAGCCAGGCGCTGCGCCAGAAATACGAGCAGCACATCGCCACCATGCTGGGCCGCTTCGGCGAGGCGGATGCGGGGGCCAAGGCCAAACGCATCCTGGCCCTCGAGAGCAAACTCGCCCGGATCCAGTGGGACAACGTCACCCTGCGGGATCGGGAAAAGAACTACAACAAGGGGCCCCAGAGCGAGCTCAAACGCCTCGCTCCCGCCATCGACTGGCATGCCTACCTGACCCAGGCCGGTCTCGCCGGCCAGAGCAGCCTCATCATCGGCCAGCCCACCTATCTCGCGGCCCTGAACGAGGTGATGCAGCAGACCCCGGTCGGCGACTGGCAGGCCTACCTCAAGTGGCACCTCATCACCGATTACGCCCCCTACCTCGACAGCCAGACCGATGCCCAGAACTTTGCCTTCTTCGGCACCACCCTGAGCGGCACGCCCAAGCAGCGCGCCCCCTGGGAGCGGGCCCTCGGCGTGCTGGACGATCATCTGGGCGAGGCGGTAGGCAAACTCTACGTGGAGCGCTACTTCCCGCCCCAGGCCAAGGCCCGCATGGAGCAGCTGGTGGAGAACCTGCGCACCGCCTACGGCCAGAGTATCGAGGAGCTGGACTGGATGTCGCCGGCCACCAAGGCCCAGGCCAAAGAGAAGCTCGCCAAGTTCCGCCCCAAGATCGGCTACCCGGACAAGTGGAAGGACTACAGCGCCATCGCGATCCGTGCCGACGATCTGGTGGGCAACCTGCAGCGGGCCCGCGCCTTCGAATACGCCGACAACCTGGCGCGCCTCGGCAAGCCGGTAGACAGAGACGAGTGGCACATGTCGCCGCAGACGGTGAACGCCTACTACAACCCGAGCAACAACGAGATCGTCTTCCCGGCCGCCATCCTGCAGCCCCCCTTCTTCGACATGACGGCGGATGATGCGGTCAACTACGGCGCCATCGGTGGGGTGATCGGTCACGAGATGGGCCACGGTTTTGATGATCAGGGCGCCAAATCCGACGGGGACGGCGTGATGCGTGACTGGTGGACTCCCCAGGATCTCAAGGAGTTTCGCTTCCGCACCAGCCGGCTGGTGGCCCAGTACAACCGCTTCGAGCCCATCAAGGGGCAGTTCGTCAACGGCCAGTTCACCCTGGGGGAGAACATCGGCGATCTGGGCGGCCTCACCATCGCCCACAAGGCCTACCTGCTGTCGCTGGATGGCAAGGAGGCCCCGGTGCTGGACGGCTTCACCGGCGAGCAGCGCTTCTTCCTCGGCTGGGCCCAGGTGTGGAAGGGCATGTATCGCCCCGAGCTGATGCAGATGCTGCTCGCCTCGGATCCCCACTCGCCGCCGGAATACCGGGTCAACGGCGTGGTGCCGAACATCCCCGCCTTCTACGAGGCGTTCAAGATTCAGCCGGGTGACAAGCTCTATCTGGACCCGGCCAAACGGGTCAAGATCTGGTAATGACCGCCCCGATGAGGGGCGGATGACGCGAACCGGCGGGGGCTTCCCGGCCGGTTCGCACAGTGACACAGGTGGCGGGCAACCGCCGCCACAGTAACAAGGGTCAAACCGATGAAAGCCTTGCTCATGACACTCGGCCTGCTCACCCTGCCCCTCGCCAGCCAGGCGGCGGACGGGTTCTTCAAACAGCTGACGCTCCCCTCAGGCCAGGTAGTGACCGTCAGCGAAGGGCGCGGTGAACCTGCCTCCACCGGCAGCTACGACGTGCGCCTCTACTCCGGCGCCAACCCCCAGTTCCCGCTGGATCAGTTCATCGACGGCAAGGTGCTGCCGCGCGATGGCAGCATCAAGGAGCTCAAGCTGCTGGATCTCAACGGCGACAAGCAGCCCGAGCTCATCGTCGTGGTCGAGAGTGCCGGCAGCGGCAGCTACCTGAGCGCCGACGCCTTCACCATCAACCCGCAGGAGGGGCTGGACAGCTTCAACCATGTGGAGGGGCTGGCCCCCAATGAAGATGTGATCCAGGCGCTCAAGACCCCGCGCGACTGACCCCCATCACCACGCCCCGCCCAGCGGGGCGTTTTTTTGTCCCGCCGCTGACAACGCGCCTTCCCGCCTCACCCGCAGGGCACCGCCATGGATAGACGGTTATTTTTTCTGCGCTTATAATCGCCGCACCGTGCCATCACGAAACACAAGGAGGTAAAAAATGGTTATCCAAGCGTGTCCGATGTTCTCGGCTCGCCTGTTCGGCACATTCGCGTGCTCTTGCCTGCATACCATCGCGCTGCGATAGCGGGTTCGAGCAAAGCCGACTCCCTTCCATACCGAGACCTTTCTCGACTCTGCCGTTGTCGCCAGCGCTCCTGATGACAGGGATTTTTGATCCCGCGATTTAAGAGAGCAAGAGCATGACAACCCTGATGAGTACCCATTCCCTGCAGATGAGTGCGGGGCACCTTCCGTTATTTGACCACCTCGAACTCGGCATCCGCGCGGGCGACCGGCTTGGCCTGGTCGGTGCCAACGGCTGCGGCAAGAGCACGTTGCTGGCGCTGCTGGCGGGCGAGCGCACGCCCCAGGCCGGCCGGGTCATACAGGCTGCCGCCTGTCGCTGCGAGTTCGTGGCCCAGCAACTGCCGGCCAGGCTTTCAACCCTCAACACCCGCGCCGTGCTGCTGGATGCGCTGGGCAACGACCCGAGCGCCGAATGGCAGGTGGACAAGCTGTTGGCCGAGCTGCAGCTGGAGGTCCAGGCCGCGCTGCCGGTCAGTGCGCTGAGCGGCGGCCAGCACAGCCGGCTGCAGATAGGCCGTGCCCTGCTGCGCCAACCCAACCTGCTGCTGCTCGATGAGCCCAGCAACCACCTGGATCTGCCCGCCCTGCTCTGGCTAGAGCAGTTTCTGCTGGGCTGGCGCGGCGCCTTCGTGCTGGTCTCCCACGACGGTCGCCTGCTCGACCGGGTCACCGAGCAGACCCTGATCCTGCGCGATGGCCAGTTGCACCGCTTCGCCCTGCCCTGCAGCCAGGCCCGGGCGGCGCTGGCCGCCGAGGACGAGCAGGCCCGTCTACGCCGGGCCGACGAACAGAAGGAGATCGACCGCCTGAGCGCCAGCAGCAAACGCCTCGCCATCTGGGGGCGGGAGCATGACAACGAGAAGCTGGTGCGCCAGGCCAAATCCATGGAAAAACGCATCGCCCGCCTGCAGGAGGAGCAGAGCCAGGTGGCGGCGCTGGCCCCCTGGCGGCTCGAACTGCGCGGACTGAGCCTGCCCGCCGACACTCTGCTGCGGCTGGAGGCCCTCGACGTGGCGCCGGCACCCGCATTGCCGCCGCTGCTGCGGGCAGAAGGGCTCTGGCTGCGGGCGGGGGACAGGGTCGCCCTGCTCGGTGCCAACGGCACCGGCAAGTCCTCCCTGCTGCGCCAGTGCTGGCGCGAACTGCCCGCGCAGAGCCCGCAGGCGGGCTGGTACTGCCACCCCGGCGCCAGCATCGCCTATTACGATCAGTCCCTGCAGCAGCTGGCTGACGGCGCCACCCTGAGCGACGCCCTCTACCCGCTGGCCCCTCTGCCGGAGACCACCCGGCGTCAGGCGCTGATCCGGGCGGGCTTCCCCTATGCCCGCCACGGCCAGCAGGTGCACACCTTGAGCGGTGGCGAGCGGGCACGGCTGCTGTTTCTCGCCCTGTCGCTCGGCAGCCACCACATGCTCTGGCTCGACGAGCCCACCAACCACCTGGATCTGGCGGGCAAGGAGGAGCTCGCCGAGGCCATTGCCGCCTTCCCGGGCGGCGTGCTGCTGGTCTCCCACGACAGGGAGCTGATCGAGCGCAGCTGCAACCGCTTCTGGCTGATCAAGGACGGCCTCATCCAGGAGGCTCACAGCGCCGAGCGGGCCTATGCCGAGTTGCTCGGCGATGCGCCCTCGCCGGCAGCAGACAAGGCAAACCTGGCCGCCCCCGCCATGGGGCAGGTCCCGGCCAGCCCGGCGGATGACGAAGAGGCGCTGCTGGCACGCTGGTATGAACTCGATGCCCTGCTCGCCGCCGATCTGGCCCGCAAGCCCAGGCACCAGACCCCGCGCCTGCAGCAGCAGTGGCGCGACGAGCTGACCAGGCTCACCGACCAGCTCGGGCTGGTCGGATCATGAGCAGAGCCATCAACCGGCTCTGCCAGCCATCCCTGTTTGACTCAACACTCGCGGCCAACTCCGGTTGGCCGCAAGGAGCCACCATGACAGCAACGCAACAACCCCACATCAGGCTGGATCCGGTCAGCGACGCCGATCTGCCCCACATCTATCGCGGCCTGTCGGATCGGCGGGTCGTCGCCTACTACGGCGTCAGCTACGACAGCCTGACGGCGTGCCAGGCCCAGATGGCCTGGTATGCCGAGCTGATCCGCACCGGCCGTGGCGCCTGGCACCTCATTCGCGATCGGCACACGGGCGAACCGCTCGGCGCCATCGGTTACAACGATGTCGACCCGACTCACCGGCGGGCGGAGCTGGGCTACTGGCTCTATCCCGAACACTGGGGCAAGGGGATGATGAGCGCGGCGCTGCGGCTGTGGCTGCCGCTCACTTATCGCACCAGCGAGCTGCACCGGTTGCTGGCAGTGGTGGAGGAGCCCAACCTTCCCTCCGCCCGCCTGCTCGAGCGGGCCGGTTTTCACTACGAGGGCACCGCGCGGGAGTGCGAACGCAAGGGGGATGGCTTCATCTCCCTGCGCCACTACGCCATCTTGCGCAGCGACCTGCCCACCAGCCTGTGACCTGCAACAAAAAGCCCCGCACTGCGGGGCTTTTTTTCGGGTTACTTGATGGCGCAGACACCCTCATCGGATGCCGAGCGACGGCGTCTGCGCCGCCACAACGAGAAGCAGCCATACCCCAGACTGAGCACCACGGCATAGAGCACCTGGGAGGCGAGCGCCACCAGCACCAGGGCACAGAGCAGCACGCTCACCCCCGCCAGCCCCTTGCCCACCCCGCCGAGCAGGCGCCAGCCCGCCGCCATGCAGAGCAGGTAGACCAGCACGAAGTTGCCATTGGCGTAGCGGATCAGCTCATCGAGGGGCAGTCGCAGCCAGATGATCAGGGTGATGCAGACCAGACAGATGGCAAGCACCAGACTCAAGGCCCGCAGCGGCGCGCCGCGGGCGGTGAGGCGGGCCAGCGAGACCGGCAGCTTGCCTTCGCGCGCCATGCTCCAGATCAGCCGGGCAAACCCCTGCAGGTAGATGTTGATGCTGGCAAAGCAGGAGAGATAGCCGAGCACCGCCACCAGCCACTTGGCGGTGGGGCCGAACAGCAGCGAGAGCAGGGCCGGAATGGCGGTGGCGTTGGTCGCCTCATCGCCGTAGAGGCCGTATTTGAGCACCACCAGCGAGTGCACCCAGTAGATGAGCCCTGCCAGCAGCACGCCGCCAAGCAGGGCGATAGGGTAATCCCGCTCCGGTCGCTTGAACTCTTCTCCCATGTGGGCGAAGGCCTCGAGCCCGACGAAACACCAGAACATCACCGCCAGCGCGGTGGCCATGGCGGGCCACTCGTCCGTCGTCGGCAGCGGCCGGGCCGCGTCGCGCCAGCTGATATCCCCCTTGAACCAGATGAGCAGGGTGAGTCCCAAAATGGCGAGCGCGATCAGCAACTGCAGGTTGCCGGAGGAGCGTGCCCCGCTCAGCCCCAGCAAAAAAACTCCGAGCAGGGTGAGCAGCTGGATGCCCCACAGGGTCCACTCCCCCAGATCGAACAGGGCGTGCCAGAAACCGGCGGCGATCATCAGGGCGGCGGGCAGGCCCACCGGCAGCACCGCCAGAAACAGGAAGGCGGAGAAGCGCTCGGCGCCGTTGCCAAAGGCGAGGCCGATGAGGTGCGGCGCGCCGCCGGCGTGAGGGTAGCGGCGGCCGAGACGAGCGAAGGTAAAGGCAATCGGCAGCACCAGCGCAATCAGCAGCAGCCAGGCCCACAGCGAGGCCCCACCCGCCAGCGAGGCGGCAGTCGCCGGTACCACGAAGATCCCGGTGCCCAGCAGCGAGGTGGCGAGCAGCCCCATCCCCTGCCAGAGCCCGAGATCCTTTTTCAACCCAGACATATCCTTTTGTCCCGACTAGAAAAACATCCCGCCATGTTAGGCCTACCCCGCCCCTTTGTTAAGCACGATGGCAAGAATATGCAGCGCTTTATTCAGGCCGGGAGGCTCGCGGGTGAGTCGAGGTCAGCTGCGGTGGCGCAGCGCCTCCGCCAGAAAATCCCCCAACAGGGTGATCTTGAGCACCTGCCGGCGCGCCGCCGGGTAGATGAAATGGAGGGTCTTGTCCGGAATGCGGTAGGTATCGAGCAGGGGCAACAGCCGCCCCGCCGCGATATGGTCACGTACCTGTTCGGCCGGCTGCAAGGTGATACCGGCCCCGGAAAGTGCCGCCGTCAGCAGCGCCGGCCAGTGGTTGATGCGCAGGCGCGAGGCCACCCGTACCTCCTCGCTCTGGCCATCGCCCCCGACAAACTGCCAGCGCTCGTGCTCGCCCCAGTTGCCGTGCAGACACTGGTGGCTGGCGAGATCGGCCGGATCACGGGGCACGCCGTGGCGAGCGAGGTAGTCGGGCGCGGCGCAGAGGCGGTAGTGCTGGGTCAGCAGCGGGCGGGCGATCAGCGCCTCATCCTGCGGGCGCAGGGTGCGGATGGCCGCATCGAACCCCTCCTCCACCAGATCGACCCAGCGCGGGGTGAGCTGCAGATCCACCTCCAGCCTGGGGTAACGGTCGAGAAAAGCGGGCAGCAGCGGCACCAGCCGGTGGTGGCCAAAGCTTAAGGGAGCGGCGATGCGCAGCCGCCCGGCGGGCTCGGCCAACAGGTGCTGGGTCAGCGACTCGGTCAGCGCCAGCTCCTCCAGCACCCGCTGGCAGCGGGCCAGAAAGAGCTGACCCAGCTCGGTCAGGGTCTGCTGGCGGGTGGTCTTGTGAAACAGCTTGCCCCCCAGCCACTGCTCCAGCCCCTGCACATGCTTGCCCACCATCTGGGCGCTGATCCCCTGCTCGCTCGCCACCGCGCTGTAGGAGCCGAGATCCACCACCCGGGTGAAGATGCGCATGCTGGTCAATCGGTCCACAACCCCTCCTTTGCCCACGTTTCTAGGCCATTTGGCCCGCTGCAAGCAGCCTACATTCACAACCAAAAGTTTAGTAAGAAATAGTTTTTGGCCAATTTATCGCACTTTTGGTTGCCAATATAGTGACCAGCAACCTCACCTATCAGGACATACATTCATGAAAAGTACCTATCTGGCCGCCCTGCTGGTCGGTCTGCTGGCCACCGGCGTCAGCCAGGCTGCCGAGAGCAGCTTTATCAACCCGCAGCAGAACGCCCCCGTCAGCGCGACACTGGCCGCGACTCAAGCCCAGCCCGATATCTTCCGGGTCAGCCTGCTCGGCACCGGCACCCCGGTGCCCCAGATCAGCCGCGGCGGTTACAGCACCCTGGTCGAGGCGGGCAACCAGAAGCTGGTGTTCGACTTTGGCCGCAACTCCGCCACCCGCTTGTGGCAGCTGCATATCCCCATCGGCCGGGTCAACGCCTTCTTCCTCACCCACTTCCACTCGGATCACACCAACGGGCTGGCGGATCTCTGGCTGACCGGCTGGCTGCAACCGGCCTATGGCCAGCGCCACGCGCCGATGGAGCTTTACGGGCCCAGGGGCACCGATGCCCTCGCGAGCGGCCTGCAGCAGGCCTACGCCACCGACATCGCCACCCGGGTCAAGGATGAAGGCACGCCGCTGGACGGGGTGAAGATCAACAGCCACGAGGTAACAGCCGGGGTGGTCTACAACCAGGATGGGGTCAAGGTGACCGCCTTTGACAACGACCACGGGGTCAACATCAAGCCGTCGTTTGGCTATCGCATCGACTACCACGGCCACAGCGTGGTGCTATCCGGCGATACCCGCTACAGCCCGCAGGTGGTGAAAGAGGCCAAGGGGGCCGATCTGCTGGTGCACTGCGTCTCCATGACCTCCGCCGCCCGCATGAAGGCCAACCCGGGCTACCGGGCGATCGCCGGCCACCTTGCCTCCCCCGAGCAGGCCGCCCGGGTGATGAATGAAGCCAAACCGGCACTGACCGTGTTCAGCCATATCGGCCTCAACGGCCAGCTCGGGGTGAAGGATCTGGCGCAGAGCCTGCGCGCCCGCTACTCGGGCCCCTTCGTCATCGGCAATGACCTGATGCAGATTGACCTGCCCACCACTGCCTCCGGCAAGGGCTACGCCCTCTGGCAGGTGGAGAACATCGACAACGCCCAGCCCTGAATCCCGGCCATAAAAAAAGCCGCCTCTTGCGAGGCGGCTTCTTCATTCAAGCGGGTAACCCGTGTTATCAGGCAATCAGCTTGTAGATGATACCGGACATGGCGATCAGGCCGATGAGGGTCACGAACACGTTGCTGATGTTGCCAGCGTATTTGCGCATGGCCGGCACCTTGGTGATGGCGTACATCGGCATCAGGAACAGCAGCATCGCGATGATGGGGCCGCCCAGGTCTTCAATCATGCCGAGGATGCTCGGGTTGATGGTGGCGATGGCCCAGGTGGTCAGGATCATGAACACTGCGGTCACTTTGTTCAGTTGCTTGACGTCAACGTTCTTGCCTTTCTCACGCAGGGACTTGGCCATCAGACCGTTCATGCCCTCTTGTGCACCCAGGTAGTGACCCAGGAAGGACTTGCTGATGGCGACCATGGCGATCAGCGGAGCCACGGTGGCGATAACCGGGTTGTCGAAGTGGTTGGCCAGGTAGGACAGGATGGAGATGTTCTGTTCTTTGGCAGCAGCCAGGTCAGCCGGGGAGAGGCTCAGTACGCAGCTGAATACGAAGAACATAACGGTCATCACCATCATGACGTGGGCGCCCAGCAGGATGTTGCTGCACTTCTTCTCGGCACCTTCACCGTAACGACCCTTGTTGTCCACCGCGAAGGAGGAGATGATCGGGGAGTGGTTGAAGGAGAACACCATGACCGGGATGGCCAGCCACAGGGTCTTCAGGAAGTCGCCGTTGAAGGCATCACCCAGAGCCGGAGCTTCAGTGATGATGGCACCGTTCCAGTGCGGGATCAGGTAGAGCGCCAGGCCCATCAGGGTGATCACGAACGGGAATACCAGCACGCTCATCGCTTTGACGATAACCTGGCCGCCGAGGCGAACGATCGCCATCAGACCCAGGATCAGCGCCAGAGACAGGATGGCACGGGGAGGTGCAGTCATGCCCAGCTGGTGCACCATCAGGCTCTCGACGGTGTTGGTGATGGCTACCGAGTACATCAGCAGGATCGGGTAGATGGCGAAGAAGTAGAGCAGGGTGATGAACTTGCCTGCGGTCTTGCCGAAGTGCTCTTCTACTACCTCGGTGATGTCGCCATCACGGGTGGAGCCGGACAGCACGAAGCGGGTCAGGCCACGGTGTGCGAAGAAGGTCAGCGGCAGGGCCAGGACCAGCATGGCAACCAGCGGCCACAGACCACCTACACCGGCGTTGATCGGCAGGAAGAGTACACCGGCACCGATGGCGGTACCGTACAGACCCAGCATCCAGACCACATCGGCCTTGTTGATGCCACGGGAAGACGCATTACTGGCTAAGCTGCCTTCTACTGCAATGTTCATGTCAGACATAGGGGTGTTCCTGTCATCAAGGAAAATAGAAAATTTCTAGTCAACCGGGCGCAATGCCCTGTTCCATCTCCCTGGAACTCCTGCAGTCCATCCCTGTTATTCTCATCCCGTCGGCCCGGCAAGCTGGTCATCACTCCATGTAACAACCAAATTGCAACAAACAAGCCGGCGGGTCATAGGCCCGAGGGCCACAAACGCGTCAGACTTTACAACTCGCTAACACGCCTTTGTTCCGATGCGCTGACTCTAATTAAATCCCCTTAGCGATCACAGTGTTTTTTTGAATTAATCAACCAAAGTTTGACTGGAATCGCCTTTCTGGCGTCAGAGATCACGTTACGAGCCCAATTTTGTGAACAGCCGTTAACAAATAGAGGTAGTTTCACCCGTATCTATATCCTTGTAGGTACAACAAATTGCTTACATTCGCTCATTTGTTGCTCAGGTTGTGCCCCGCCGTCCGCTGGCGTACCCTGTTGCTCAACATTTTTTCGCTGAATTAATATGGCCATCACCCGTACCGATCTCGCCGAACTGGCGGTGTTTGCCGCCGTCGCCCGCCACCAGAGTTTCAGCAAGGCCGCCCTCGAACTCGGCGTGTCTGCCTCCGCCCTAAGCCACAGCCTGAAAGGGCTGGAGACCCGTTTGGGGGTACGGCTGCTCAATCGCAGTACCCGCGCCGTGGTACCCACAGATGCCGGTCAGCGCCTGCTGACCCAGTTGCTGCCGACTTTGAGCCATCTGGAGAGTGCGCTGGGTGAACTGGCCCGTCACAGCGACGAACCGGTAGGAAGGCTGAAGATCAGCGCACCGCGCGGCGCCATCGATGAGTTGCTGGCCCCGGTGCTGATCGATTACATGGTGCGTTACCCGCGCATGCAGGTGGAGGTGGTGGAGCAGGAGTTGATGCCGCGCCTCATCGAAGATGGCTATGACGCCGCCCTCTTTTATGGGGATCTGCTGCCCAAGGAGATGATCGGGGTACCGCTCGGCCCACCCCAGCGCTATCTGGTGGTAGCCGCCCCCGCCTATCTGGCCGAGCACGGCACCCCGCAGCACCCGCGCGAATTGACCCGGCACGCCTGCATCGGCTATCGGCTCACCCCCTCCCATCACTATCGCTGGGCCTTTGCCGGCGAGGAGGGCTCCATGCTGGAGATAGAAGTGACCGGGCCGCTCACCACCAGCACACCGGCCCTCTACCTGGGGGCGGCCGAGGCGGGACTGGGGCTGGCCTACTGCCTGGAAGAGGAGGTGAGCAGGCAGCTGGCCGAGGGCACCCTGGTGAGCGTGCTGGAGCCCTGGTGCCCCACCTTCGTCGGTTTCTCGCTCTTCTATCCCAGTCGCCATCAGCTGGGCAACGGGCTGCGCGCCCTCATCGACATGCTCAAGGGACACTACCAGCCGTGCTGATTGATGAATATGGCTCAGCAATTCATCAAGTAGAAACCGGATTATCGACAAAAAAATATTAATCTAGACTATCTGCTCGATAATCGAACTCCCCAAGAGAACAGATATGTCTGCCTACTTCACTCTGCGCCAGCGGGCGATGACCCGCCGTTTCTGGGGCTATGCCCTGCCCTCCATCATGGCCATGCTGGTATCCGGCGCCTACTACCTGGTCGATGGCATCTTCGTCGGTCACTACGTGGGGGCCGCCGGCCTTGCCGGCATCAACCTGGTCTACCCGGTCATCATGGTGCTGATCGGTCTCGCCGCCATGATCAGCATGGGGGCGGCCACCGCCATCTCCTTCCAGCAGGGCGCCAGAAATTTCGGCCTGGCCCGCCAGGCGCTGGTCAATGCGCTCTGGCTGCTGGGGCTGCTGGGCGCCGTGGCGCCGCTGCTGCTGCACTACTGGCACGTCGACATCCTGCTGGCACTGGGCATTGAACAGGGTACCGACACCTGGCAACAGGCCAGCGACTACCTCTACTGGATCGGTGGCGGCACCCTACTGCTGGCCTGCAACCTGGCGGTGCCCTATCTGCTGCGCAACGACGGCCGCCCCCGTCTCGCCATGCTGCTGGTGAGCAGCGGCGCCATCCTCAACATCATCCTCAACTACATCATGGTGGGCCGGCTGGGGCTGGGTCTGATCGGTACGGCGCAGGCCACCCTCATCTCGGAAGGGGTCGTCAGCCTGCTCGGGCTGGGTTATTTCTTTACCCGCCATGCCAAGCTGCGCATAGAGTGGCGCCACCTGGTGCCCAACTTTCCGGCCATGCCGAACCTGCTGTTCACCGGCCTGCCGAGCCTGATCGCCCAGTTCAACCTCGGCCTGCTGCTGCTGCTGCACAACAGCCAGCTGATGGTGCACGGTTCGGTCAAGGATCTGGCGGGCTTCACCGTGGCCGGTTACACCGAGGCGGTGTTCATCGTCATCCTGCAGGGGCTGGCCTTCGGCATCCAGCCGCTGGTCAGCCAGGCGGCCGGCGCCAAACGCCATCGTGACCTCAAGTTCCTGATGGAGATGGGGCTCAAGATCACGCTCATCTACGGTCTGGCGGTCTGGCTGCTGATCCAGCTGCTGCCGCGCCAGGTGGCCATGCTCTACACCGGCGATCAGGATGGTGAGCTGCTCGCGGCCGCCATCAGCAGCCTGACTCTCAACCTGGGCGCCATTCCGCTGGAGGGGATCATCATGTTCGGCATCGTGCTGCTGCAGTCCATGGCCCGTACCCGCCAGGCGCTACTCATCTCGGCCGCCAAGACCCTGCTGCTGCTGCCGCTGATCTTCATGCTGCCGCTCTGGTGGGGCCGGGACGGCGTGCTGCTGGCCCAGCCCACTACCGTGGTGTTGCTGACCCTGCCGCTGTGCTGGCTGCTGTGGCGCGAGTGGCGCCGCCTCAAGCTGGCCTGTGCCCCGCTGAGCCGGCCCGGTCGCAAGCCGCTTGGTGCGCGCCAGCAAGTACAACTGGCCCGGCGCGCCGGTTAAGCGCCGCCATCAGGCCGGCAGCCGGCGGGCACAGGTGCGGATCTCGGGCTCGACCATCGCCTGCTGGGCGGCCACCAGCTGCAGCTCGTAGGCGCCCGCCAGCCAGGTCTGGGCCAGCACCGCATCCACGCTGGCATTGGTGCGCTCGAACGCCGCCACCGGCGTGAAGCCCGCCAGCAGGTTGGCCAGCATGGTGGCGCTCAGCAGATCCCCCACCCCGATGGGTTGACGCTGAAACTCATAGAGGGGGCGCGAGATATGAAACGCCCCCTCTTCGCACACCAGCAGCATCTCGAACCGGTCCAGGCTCAAGCCGGCGCGGCCCAGATGCTTGACCATCACCAGCTCCACTCCCCCCTCACGCAGTTGCTGGCACGCCGCCAGCGCCTCGCTCAGATTGCAGATCTCGCGGCCGGTCAACTGCTCCAGCTCTAGCAGATTGGGGGCCAGCAGGTCGGCGCAGGCCAGCGCCCGGTTTTTCAGAAAATCGGCGACGCCGGGCGCGACTATGCACCCCTTGTCGGGATGCCCCATCACGGGGTCGCAAAAATAGCGGGCATTCGGATTGAGCGCCTTGAGGTGGGCCACCGCCGCCAGGATCTCCTCCCCCTGCTCGGCCGAGCCGAGATAACCGCTCAGGATCGCATCGCACTGCCCCAGTACGCCGATGTCAGCCAGCCCCGCCATCAGCTGACGGATATGACCGTTTGGCATCACCATCCCCTGCCAGCCTGCGCTGTACTGGGTATGGTTGGAAAATTGCACCGTGTTGACGGGCCACACCTCCAGCCCCATGCGACGCATGGGAAACACGGCGGCACTGTTGCCGGCACAGCCGAACACCACGTGGGACTGGATGGAGAGAACTCGCTTCATGCTGACTCGCAAAAAAATGGATGAACCCAGATGGGAAAAACGGGCCTTGCGGCCCGTTGTTGTCACTCTCGCTTAGCGCAGCACCTTGACGGTGTAGCTGCCATCGGCCTGACGATAGAGGCCGTGGATGTCGGTCTCGAAGCCCGGGTAGTGGGCCCCGATCTCGCACAGCATCTCGAGGAACTCCAGCACCGGCAGGGAATCCTGGGTCACCATCTCGCCCGGCAGTACCAGCGGTACTCCCGGCGGGTACGGCAGGATCATGTTGGCGCTGATGCGGTCCACCATGTCGCGCAGCGGCACTTCCACCACGTTACCGGCCAGCTCCTGCTGCCAGGCGGCGTGCGGGGTCATCTTCATCTCCGGCAGTACGTCGAACGCCTTGAACATCAGCTCCGGCAGACGGTACTTGCTGGTCAGCTCGTGAATGCGCTGAGCCAGCTCCTGGATGCGCATCCCTTCGTAGAAGCTCGGGTCTTCACGATAGAGGCTCGGCAGTATGCTCTTGATGGTCAGGTTCAGATCGTAGCCACGCTTGAACTCGGTCAGGGCGCGCAGCAGCTGCATCGCCTTGGACTGATCGATACCGATGGAGAACAGGAACAGCAGGTTGTAGGGACCGGTCTTCTCCACCACGATGCCGCGCTCGTCCAGGAACTTGGAGACCAGCGAGGCAGGGATGCCGTTGTCCAGCAGCTGACCATTGCGGCCCATGCCCGGGGTCAGCAGGGTAACCTTGATGGGATCCAGGTACATGTGGTTGTCATCGATGTCCTTGAAGCCGTGCCAGTCATCTTTCGGATCCAGCTTCCAGCACTCGACGGTGTCGATGTCATCCGGCTGCCATACGTCGAAGAACCAGCCTTCGCTCTGCTCGCGCAGACGCTTGATCTCTTTGCGGAAGGAGATGGCGCGATCGATGGAGTCCTTGATCAGCCGCTTGCCGGTGTTGCCACGCATCATGGCGGCGGAGATCTCGGTGGAGGCCACGATGCCGTACTGCGGCGAGGTGGAGGTGTGCATCATGAAGGCTTCGTTGAAGGTCTCTTCCTCCACGTCACCCTTGATGTGGATCATCGAGGCCTGGGAGAAGGCCGCCAGCAGCTTGTGGGTGGACTGGGTTTCGTAGAACACCTTGCCCGGCATGGCTTCGCCGCTCATGCCGCACTTGCCTTCGTAGATCGGGCTGAAGTTGGTGTAGGGCACCCAGGCACTGTCGAAGTGGATGTAAGGGGTGTCCAGCGCCTCCTTGATGAAGCCGGTGTTGTAGAGCAGGCCGTCATAGGTGGAGTTGGTGATCACGGCGTAGCGCGGCGCCTGGGCACCCGGGGTGGCGGCGACCTTGGCGGCGATGGTGTCGCGGCTGAATTCGCTCTGCGGGATGCCGCCCAGAATGCCGTAGGCGTTGCGGGTCGGACGGAAGTAGAGCGGGGTCACGTCGTTCATCATCATCAGGTGAGTGAGCGACTTGTGGCAGTTGCGATCCACCAGCACTGTGCTGCCGGCCGGCGCCGAGTACATGCCGACTATCTTGTTGGCGGTGGAGGTGCCGTTGGTGACGATGTAGGAGCGATCGGCGTTGAAGGTACGGGCGATGTACTCCTCGGCTTCCTTGTGCGGGCCCGAGTGATCCAGCAGGGAGCCGAGCTCCGGCATGGAGATGGAGACGTCAGCCTTGAACGCGTTCGGACCGTAGAAGTCATAGAAGATGCTGCCGGCCGGGCTCATCTGGAAGGCGGTACCGCCCATGTGACCCGGAGTACAGAAGGTGTATTTACCCTCTTCCACGTACTTGAACAGCGCCTTGGTGAACGGCGGCAGGATGGCGTCCTGGTACTCCTGGGTGGCCTGACCCATCTTGAGGGCGATGTCGTCGGCCATGCCGAGACGGTACTCGAAGAAGTGCACGTTCAGACGCAGGTCGGTCAGGTGAATGTCCAGGGTGGACTGGTCGTTGGCGAAGGCGAAGATCGGCAGCTTCTCGTTGCGATCGTGGATCTCCTTGCACAGGCCCAGGGAGTATTTGTCCCAGTCGAAGATGGCGCCGCAGACGCGGGGGTTCTTCTCAATCAGTTTCAGCAGATCGGCCACGTCGACCGGATAAACGACCTCGAAACCCTTGCGCTCGAGGGAGGCTTGCAGCTGGCGAATGGGTTCTTCTTTGAAGAAAACGCCGAGGTGGTTGAGGATGGCAATGATGTTCATCGTAATGCTCCACACGTGATGGGGCGCTCTCCATCAGGGATGGTGAGTGAAGAGCGCTCGGAAAAGGAAAACGGAATTAGTGGCTGGTCTGCTCTTTGAGCAGGGCGTCGTGCTGACGCAGACCCTGTTTTTTGGCGTAGAACATCAGGATGATGAGCGACACCACGAAGGTAGCGGTGAGGTTGGAACCCTTGGCCCCCATCAGGGCCACCAGGCAGAACACGCAGGCGACACCGGAGAAGATCATGGCGCCGATGCTGCGGGAGGTCATGCCTTCAAAACGGATCAGGTTAATGCTGGAGTAGAAGTAGGGCAGCATGGTCAGCAGCACCGCATCTGTGGTCAGCACGTTGAAGAGATCGGCCGCGTGGGCGGACTGGGAAGTGAAGGCGGTCAGGCCGACCATCAGCGCAGTCATCTTGAGGGAGCCCAGGATCAGGCCCTTCTTGGCGACGCCGTTCTTGTCCACTTCGCCGTAGATTTTCGGGAAGTTGCCGTCATGGGCGGCGCGCTTGCCCGCCTCGCCCACCAGCATCATCCAGGAACCCAGCGAGGTGAAGCAGGCCAGCGCGGTGAAGGCGGAGACGAACGGTGCAGACCAGCTGCCGAAGATGGCAGAAGAGGCCATGGCAAACGGCGCACCGGAGGCAGCCACTTCACCGGCCGGGAACATGCCGCTGATCACCTGGGTGGAGAGGATGTAGATGACGCCAGCGATACCGGTGCCCAGCATGGTGGCGAGCGGTACGGTGCGCTTGGGGTTCTTCACCATGCCGGAAGAGACGGCGGCGGACTCGACGCCCACGAAGGACCAGAGGCAGATCAGCACGGCGCTGATGACCGCATGCAGGTCGCTGCCGCTGGTGGTGTTCCAGTTCTGGCTGTAAACGGTGGCATCAAAATGGCCCCAGCCCATCACGGCAGTACCGACAACCGGCAACAGGATCAGCACCAGACCCAGAGTACAGAGCCGGCTCACCCAGCTGCCGCCAAGCAGGTTGACGAAGGTGAAGATCCAGACGGCGGCGATGGTGGCCGCGGCGGCCGGGATCGGGCTGTTGAGAATGGGGAAAAAGACGGAGAGGTAGGAGACGCCGGTAATGGCGATGGCCAGGTTGCCGATCCAGTTGGCGTGGTAGTAGAGCACACCGGTCTGGAAACCGAACACCGGAGAGATCTCGCCGGCGTAGGCGATGGGGCCACCCTCTTGCGGGTTCTTGGTGGCGAGGCGGGCAAACACGAAGGCCAGCCCCATGGCGCCGACTAGGCAGATGGCCCAGCTGAACACAGAGATGGAACCTATGGTGGCCAGGGCCGAGGGCAGCAGTGCAATACCGCTCCCCATCATGTTGCCGGCCACCACACCTGTACAGGCGACAAGGCCGATCTTCTTGCTCGTATCTAGGGACATAAAATCTCCGGGTCGATATTAAGGCATCAAACACACGCTTGGCGGAGCCTCCCGCCAACCAATGGCCACAGACTAGGCTCCTCGGCCCCGGAAAACATAAAGACCAGCTAAGGGATAAAAACATGAGTGAACTTTTTCGACCGGTCAGCCTAAATCGATAAAAACACTTTAAAAACAAGTGACTGGCCAATGCGCCATCAAGCACCTTGATAAAACCTTGATATCCGCCGCCCCCCTTGATGCGGCCGATGAGCGCCATTCGACACGCCTTGATATTTTTCTGAGAGGCGCCACGGCATAAAGCGCGTCATTCATGACCCACCGAGTCCGGCCATGCCCGGCAGACGGGTTCGCACGGTCCCCTTTGCTGGGTGTTTTTGCATCTCCCTCTGCCGTGGGCACGCTCTCGCTTTCGGCCGGCAGCGCCTTGCCAATGCCCGGCCGCTGCAACAGGCACCGGCTGGCGACCACAACCGCGCCGCGCTCCAGGCTCAAGACAATATCAAGACTGAGATCGAGCACCTTGAGTGCCCATAAGACGGTAAACACCGGCACCAGCTCGGCTGGTTCGGTGGGGAGACAGAGAGACAGTTCGATGCTGGCGCCAAGGATGGTGGCAACCATGGCTTATGCCTGCACGGGGCAATCATCGGATAGAAATGGGGATAGCAGAGAGATGATGTCAGACGGCGCACCCGCCGGCGCCCCTCAGCCAACCGGCGGGGATCGCCGTCTTGGCGACAGGGCCAGGATGGCCCCGGCGGGAGTCAGAACAGCTTCACCTTGCTCTGGCCAAGGGCATTGAACAGGGCCGGGGTGAGGGTTTCCATGTTGCTGTAAAAACCGAGCTGCTGGCAGAGCAGATAGGTCTGCTCGGTCGCCTCCATCAGGAAGGCCTGGCTGTAGGCATCCCCAGCCGCCTCGGGGCGACCATCCAGCTCGGCCAGCTTGCCGCGCAGAATGTGATAGAGCACGGAGCGGCCCCGGCTGGCGGCCTCGGCCAGCAGCCGGGTAGCCTCCTGCTGCTGTCCGTTCAGGATCGCCTGCAAGGTGAGGGCCTCCCAGACCCGGGCTGGTAGGGCGACCTGATCCCGTACCACGCTGGCCAGATGGGCACCGATGCCCTGCAGGCGCTCGCTCTGGGGAGTCCCCGTCAGGGTCGCCAGCGCCTCCCCGGCCAGATAACGCTCCGCCAGCAGCAGCGGCTGATCCGGCTGACTGGCCAGCGACTTGTCGAGCAGCTCGACGCCGCGTCTGAGGGCCACCGGATCCTGGCTGTTGATGTAGTAGTGCGCCTCCATCATGGCCATCAGCGCTCCGTCATCCGTCGGCCAGCCCATGCCGGGCAGCACGTCCGGCTGATCGAGGGCACGCAGCAGATCCTGGCTGCTCGCCTGCAACACCCCGTGCACGTTGTGACGGCTGAGCTGGTACTGGTGGCTGAACAGCACCCGGTTGGTGTTGATGTTGCGGTACTCCAGATCGAGATAGGTGCCCCCCGGCTGGCGGGAGACCCGCACGCTCAGCTCCTTGCCGGGCAGGATGCCCCCCATCAGGGTGTTGGCACCATACTGCACCCGCAGCGGCGTGGCGGCGGCCACCTCCCCCATCAGGGCGCGGGTGATACCGTCGGCGAGACGCACGTTCTCGTTGCTGCCATCCATGCCGGAGTGAAAACGAAACACCAGCAGGTCGGGATCCAGCATGGAGTGCACCTGGGGGCTGGCGTGCTGATAGCTGAGCAGGCTGACGATGGAGACCAGGATCACCGCCACGAAGACATCGAAGCCGATCATCTTCCAGCGGCTGCGGCCATCCTGGGCGTGGCTCGAGATGGCCCGGGTCAGTGGGCCAGCCGGGAAGGGGGCCGTCGTGACCACGGCCTCCGAATCCTCCTCTGCCAGCGGCGGGCTCAAATCGCTCTGGATCTCGTCGCCGGCTGGCGCCATCACCACCGACACCACTTGCAGCGGCCGCACCGGCGCCACCAGCTTGTAGCCGCGCTTGGGCACGGTGACTATGTAGTCGGCGGCATCGTTGCGACCGTCTTTGAGGATCTTGCGCAGCTCGAAGATGGACTGGGTCACCACCTGATCGGTCACCTCGGCGCCGTCCCACACCTCGTTGATCAGGCAGTCGCGCCCAAATACCGTGCCGGCGTTGCTGGCCAGGAAGCGCAACAGATTGACCAGACGGGGCTCGAGGTAGACCTCGCGGTCGGGACGACACAGCATGTTGTCGTCGACGCTCAGGGTCCAGTCATGGATCTCAAAAACCGATTCGCTCATGATTCACTCGCTGCAGATGGAGACGATGCACGATGAGAGTGACGTAACACCGGGGCGGCTGGACGCAGCAGGGTGCTGCACAAGACTGGGCCGCCGGGAAGGTGAACATTCCTGTGAGTCAGGCCGGGCTGGCCTGTTTACGTCCGCAGAGCGTCCTTGCGGGCATGCCGATCGGGTCGATCGGAAACAATCACTTTAAGCAAAACGGGAGCGGGATCCCACTTTTTTCGGCCACAAATCGCCGTTGAATTGATCCAACAGGGGGGTTTTGGCAAACATCGTGCCAACAGGTATCCATATGAACAGGATTTTTCACTGCCCTGCTCTCGCCCAAACTCTCGCCCAAAAAAAGAAGGCCCCCGCAGAGCGGGGGCCTTCCAGCATGGTGCGATACCGAAGCCCGCTTAGCAGTAGCCGTAGCCCAGCAGGCGCTGGTAACGCTGCTCCAGCAGCTGCTCTGTCTCGAGCGGGCGCAGGGCGTTCAGATCCTGCTGAATGCGGTCTTTCAGGCGCTTGGCCATCTTTTCCACATTGCGGTGGGCGCCACCGAGCGGCTCCTCGACGATGTTGTCGATGAGTTTCAGCTCTTTCAGACGCTGGGCGGTGATGCCCATGGCATCGGCCGCGACCGGCGCCTTGTCGGCGCTCTTCCACAGGATGGAGGCGCACCCTTCCGGCGAGATGACCGAGTAGGTGGAGTACTGCAGCATGTTGACGCGATCGCCGACACCGATGGCCAGGGCGCCGCCGGAGCCGCCTTCACCGATCACGGTGCAGACCACCGGCACGGTCAGACCGGCCATCACTTTCAGGTTGCGGGCAATCGCCTCGGACTGGCCACGCTCTTCAGCACCTACGCCAGGATAGGCGCCCGGGGTGTCGATGAAGGTGATGATCGGCATCTTGAAACGCTCGGCCATCTCCATCAGGCGCAGGGCCTTGCGATACCCTTCCGGGCGCGGCATGCCGAAGTTGCGCTTGATCTTCTCTTTGGTCTCGCGCCCCTTCTGGTGACCGATGACCATCACCGGCTCGCCGTCGAGACGGGCGATGCCGCCGACGATGGCCTTGTCATCGGCATAGGCGCGATCGCCGGCCAGCTCGTCGAAGTCGGTGAAGATGTGCTCGATGTAGTCGAGGGTATAGGGGCGCTGGGGATGACGCGCCATCTGGGATACCTGCCAGGCCCCCAGATCGCCGAAGATCTTCTTGGTCAGCTCTTCGTTTTTCTTCTCCAGCCGACGGATCTCTTCTTTAAGATCCACGGCGTGATTGCCTTCACTCACATGACGGAGTTCGTCAATCTGCGCCTGCAACTCGGCGATCGGCTGTTCAAAATCCAGAAAAAGACTCATAGGGACTATAGATCCTCTAATCAAAAACCAATTCAACCCGCTCTCGTCCAAGCAGGACGCGCAAGTCATCTATCAGTTGATCGGTGGGCGTCACCCGCCACTCGGTACCGAGCGTCAATCGCACCCGGGAGCCGGGGCGACGATAGTTTACCTGAACCGGACAAACTCCGGCACGGGCGGGTTCCAAAATCTCGCACAAACGCGGGAAAAAACGATCATCAATCTGCTGTTCATCGAGAGAGATGCGGATCGCCCTGGCAAAACGCTCTCTCGCATCGTTGATATCCAGTAATTCACGGGCCGACATTTTAAGGCCACCGGAGAAGTCATCAAAGCTGACCTGTCCAGAAACCACCAAAATACGGTCTTTTTGCATCAATTCTTCATACTTTTCCAGCGCTTCACTGAACAGGGTCACATCGAGGCGACCGGAACGGTCGTCCAGGGTGAAGATCCCCATCTTGTTGCCACGCTTGGTCACCATGCTGCGCGCCGCAATCACCAAGCCGGCGGCCGTGGTCACGGTATCGCGGGAGGTGGGGTGCAGATCGCACAGCCGGCCAGAGGTATAACGACGCAGCTCGCCGCTGTACTGGTTGATGGGGTGACCGGTGAGGTAGAGCCCGAGGGTCTCGCGCTCCCCTTCCAGCCACACCTTGTCAGGCCAGTGCGGCACGTTGGCGAACGCCTTCTTGACGTCGTCGATCTCTTCGGTGAGCACGCCGAACATGTCAACCTGACCCACCGCCTGCGCCTTGGCGTGCTGCTCGGCGGCGCGCATCGCCTCTTCCAGCGTCGCCATCAGGGCGGCGCGGTGGGGGCCGAGCCGGTCCATGGCGCCGGAGAGGATCAGCTTCTCCATCACCCGCTTGTTGAGCTTCTTGATATCGACCCGGTTGCAGAAGTCGAACAGATCGCGAAACGGCCCGTCCCGATCCCGCGCTTCCAGGATCGCATCGATGGGGCCTTCCCCCACCCCCTTCACCGCGCCAATGCCGTAGACGATGTGACCGTCTTCGTTGACGCTGAAGCGGTAGCGGCCGGTGTTCACATCCGGCGGGATCACGGTCAGCCCCATCCGCTGGCACTCGTCCACCAGGGTCACTATCTTGTCGGTGTTGTCCATGTCGGCAGTCATTACCGCCGCCATGAACTCCGCCGGGAAGTGGGTCTTGAGCCAGAGGGTCTGGTAGGAGACCAGCGCATAGGCGGCGGAGTGAGATTTGTTGAAGCCGTAGCCCGCAAACTTCTCCACCAGATCGAAGATCTTCATCGCCAGTTCGCCGTCGACGCCGTTCTTGACCGCGCCCTCCTCGAAGCCGGCCCGCTGCTTGGCCATCTCTTCGGGTTTTTTCTTGCCCATCGCCCGGCGCAGCATGTCCGCGCCACCCAGCGTATAACCCGCCAGGGTCTGGGCAATCTGCATCACCTGCTCCTGATAGAGGATGATGCCGTAGGTGGGCTCGAGGATCGGCTGCAGACTCTCGTGCTGCCACTTCTCGTCCGGATAGGAGATGGCCTCCTTGCCGTGTTTGCGCTCGATGAAGTTGTCCACCATGCCCGACTGCAGCGGGCCCGGGCGGAACAGCGCCACCAGTGCGATCATGTCTTCGAAGCAGTCAGGCTGCAGCCGCTTGATGAGATCCTTCATGCCGCGGGATTCCAGCTGGAATACCGCGGTGGTCTCGTAGCGCTGCAGCAGGTCGAACGAGCGCTTGTCGTCGATGGGGATGGCGGCGATGTCGACCGGCGGCTTGCCCTCTTTGGCAAGGCGCGGGTTAATCATGCCGAGCGCCCAGTCGATGATGGTGAGCGTGCGCAGGCCGAGGAAGTCGAACTTCACCAGCCCGGCGTACTCCACGTCGTTCTTGTCGAACTGGGTAACCGGGTGATGACCTTCGTCATCGCAGTAGAGCGGCGCGAAGTCGGTGATCTTGGTGGGCGCGATCACCACGCCACCGGCGTGTTTACCGGCGTTGCGCACTACCCCTTCGAGGCGGCGCGCCATGTCGATGAGGTCCTTGACCTCCTCGTCCTGCTCGTAGAGCTCGGGCAGCTTGGGTTCGGCCTCGAACGCCTTGGCGAGCGTCATGCCCGGATCCGGCGGAATGAGCTTGGAGATGCGGTCGACGAAGCCGTAGGCGTGGCCCAGCACCCGGCCCACGTCCCGCACCACCGCCTTGGCCGCCATGCTGCCGAAGGTGATGATCTGCGATACCGCCTCCCGACCGTACATCTCGGAGACGTGGTCGATCACCTCGTCACGCCGGTCCATGCAGAAGTCGACGTCGAAGTCGGGCATGGATACCCGCTCGGGGTTCAGGAAACGTTCGAACAGCAGGTCAAATTCCAGCGGGTCGAGATCGGTGATCTTGAGGGCGTAGGCCACCAGGGAACCCGCCCCCGAGCCCCGGCCCGGGCCAACGGGGATGCCGTTGTCCTTGGACCACTGGATAAACTCCATCACGATGAGGAAGTAACCCGGGAAGCCCATCTGGTTGATCACTTTCAGCTCGATGTCGAGCCGCTCGTCATACTCGGGGCGGCGCTCGGCCCGCACGGCCGGATCCGGGAACAGGAATTCGAGTCGCTCCTCCAGCCCCTCTTTCGACTTCATGACCAGGAAATCTTCGGTGGTCATGTCACCGGTGGGGAAGTTGGGCAGGAAGTATTCGCCGAGGCGCACCGTCACGTTGCAGCGCTTGGCGATCTCCACCGTGTTCTCCAGCGCCTCGGGGATGTCGGCAAACAGCTCCGCCATCTCCTCCTGGCTGCGCAGATACTGCTGCGGGCTGTAGCGGCGCGGGCGGCGCTTGTCCATCAGGGTATAGCCGTCGTGGATGGCGACCCGGATCTCGTGGGCGTCGAAGTCATCGGCGGTGAGGAACACCACCTCGTTGGTGGCCACTACCGGCAGCGCAAACTCGGTGGCAATGGCCACCGCCATGTGCAGGTAGACCTCTTCATCGGGGCGGCCGGTACGCAGCAGCTCCAGATAATAGGCGTCGGGGAAGTGGGCCTGATAGAAGGCGAGACACTGCTCGGTCATCTGGCGGTTGCCCTTGAGCAGGAACTTGCCCACGTCCCCCTCGCGCCCGCCGGAGAGCACGATCACCCCCTTGGCGTGTTCGGCCAGCCAGGCCTTGTCGATGACCGGGCGCCCCTGCACGTGACCGCGCTGATAGCCGCGGGAGATGAGCAGGGTGATGTTCTGGTAGCCGTCGTTGTCCATGGCGAGCAGGGTGAGGCGGAACTGCTCGTCGCCGAGCTCGTCACTCTGCACCCAGAAGTCGGCCCCGACGATGGGCTTGACACCCTTGCCGTGGGCGGCGCCGTAGAAGCGCACCAGGCCGCACATGTTCATCTGGTCGGTCAGCGCCAGTGCCGGCATGTTGTTGGCCGCCGCCGCACCGACGATGGGATTGATCTTCTGCAGGCCGTCGACCATGGAGAAGTCGGAGTGGACCCGCAGGTGGATAAAACGGGGTTCAGCCATCGTCATCCCCTCTCGTTGCTCGGACTAAATTGCATGGTCTATTCGATCCCCAGTGCGCGATGCACCGGTTTGAAACTTTTGCGATATTCGGGCAGCGGGCCGCGCTCGGCCAGGATGGCGAGGTGCTCCGCGGTCGGATAGCCCTTGTGACGGGCGAAACCGTACTCGGGATGACGGCTGTCCAGCTCGGTCATCTCCGCATCGCGAGTCACCTTGGCCAGAATCGAGGCGGCGCTGATGGCGGCCACCAGGCTGTCACCCTTGACCACGGCGCGTGCTTCCATCGGCAAACTTGGGCAGCGGTTGCCGTCGATGAAGACCAGCTCGGGCGCGATGGAGAGCCCAGCCACGGCGCGCTGCATCGCCAGCATGGTGGCGTGCAGGATGTTGAGCTCGTCGATCTCCGCCGGGCTGGCACGGCCGACGGACCAGGCCAGCGCCTTCTGTTTGATCTCGTCAAACAGGGCGAGGCGCTTCTTCTCGGAGAGCTTCTTGGAGTCGTTCAGCCCGATGATGGGATTGGCCGGGTCAAGAATCACCGCGGCGGTGACCACGTCCCCCACCAGCGGGCCACGGCCCACTTCGTCCACACCGGCAACCAGCCTGTCGTCAGGAATATCGATCATCATCTTGTAGCCTTGAATCAAAACAGGCCCCGCAGGGCCTGGCGTCACGTTGGCGCAGCCCCTGCGGCCGCCCGGAAGTTATCTGCCGAGCAGCTCGGCCACCGCTTCGGCCGCCTGCTGATCCGCGTTGCAGCGGATGAGCTGATGGAGCTCGGTGAAGGTGTTCACCAGCGCGCTGTTGTCGTGCTCGAAGAACTTGCTCACCTCGACCACCAGATTCTCCGGGGTGCATTCGTGCTGGATCAGCTCCGGCACCAGCATGCGACCGGCCAGCAGGTTGGGCAGGGAGACGAATTCGGTCTTCACCAGCCGCTGGGCCAGCCAGTAGCTGAACGGTTTGAGCTTGTAGCCCACCACCATCGGCTTTTTCACCAGCATGGCTTCAAGCGCCGCGGTGCCGGAGGCCAGCATCACCACGTCGGCGGCGATCATCGCCTCACGGCCCTGCCCTTCCAGCAGCACCATGTCGAGATCCGGCGCCAGCTCGGCCTTGATGGCCAGGAACTGCTCGCGCCGCTTCTGGTTGACCAGCGGCACGATGAAACCGAGATCCGGATAGCGCACCGTCAGGTGCTTGCAGGCCTCGAGAAACAGGGGCGACATAAAGCCCACCTCGGCACTGCGGCTGCCCGGCAGCACCGCCAGCCAGCGCCGGTTGGCGTCGATGCCGAGGGTTCTGCGTACCGCGGCCTGATCCGGCACCAGCGGAATGTCGTCCGCCATGGTGTGGCCGACGAAGCGACAAGGGGCATCGAAGCGGTCGTAGAAGGCTTTCTCGAACGGCAGGAAGGCAAGCACCATGTCGGTGGCGGCCTTGATCTTGTGAATGCGGTTCTGGCGCCAGGCCCACACCGAGGGGCTGACGTAGTGAACCGCCTTGATACCGGCGCGGCGCAGTTTGAGCTCCACCCCGATATTGAAATCCGGAGCATCCACCCCGATGAAGATGTCGGGCGGATTGGCGATGAAGTGGCGCAGCAGTTCGCGGCGGACCTTGAGAATGCGCGGCAGACGGCCCAGCACCTCGGTGATCCCCATGACGGAAAGCTCTTCCATCTCGAACAGCGCCTTCACGCCGAGGGCCTGCATGCGCGGCCCGGCGATCCCTTCGAACTGCGCGTCCGGGTAGCGGGCCTGCAGCTCGCGCACCAGGCCGGCAGCCAGAATGTCGCCGGAAACCTCTCCGGCGACGATACCGATGCGAACGGGATCAGGCACGGATGATCCCGCGCTCGTTGTCTTTGAGGAAATCCACGTAGAGCTGGATGGCCGGCTCGCTGGCCGCCATCTCGATCAGCACCGGCAGCACCTCTTCGATGGTCTTGCCGGAGCGGAAGATCTCTTTGTAGGCGCGCTTGACGGCGGAGATGGCCTCAGGCGTATAACCACGGCGACGCAGCCCCTCGGAGTTGACCCCGAACGGCTTGGCGTAGTTGCCGGCGGCCATCACGTAGGGCGGCACGTCCTTGTTGAGGGCGGCGCAGCCACCGACGAAGGCGTGGGAGCCAACACGGCCGAACTGGTGGATCGCGGAGAGACCGCCGAAGATCACGAAATCGCCGATCACCACGTGGCCCGCCAGGGTCGCGTTGTTGGCGAAGATGCAGTTGTCACCGATGATGCAGTCGTGGGCAACGTGGACGTTGACCATGAACAGGTTGCCGCTGCCGATCCTGGTCAGGGACTGATCCTGGATGGTGCCGCGGTGCACGGTGCAGTTCTCGCGAAAGACGTTGTTGTCGCCGATCTCGAGGAAGGTGCGCTCGCCGGCGTACTTCTTGTCCTGGCAATCCTCACCGATGGAGGTGTGCTGGAAGATCTTGTTGCCGCGACCAATCTTGGTCGGGCCCTTGATCACCACATGGGAGCTGACCCAGGTGTTGTCGCCGATTTCCACCTCGGCACCGATGACAGAAAAGGGGCCGATTTCAACCCCTTTACCGATGACGGCAGACTCATGGACGACGGCAGTATCGTGAATGATGGCAGTCTGGTCGATCACGTGTGTTAAACCTCGCGTTTGGCGCACATCAGCTCGGCGGTACAGACCACTTCACCGTTGACCGTGGCCACACCGGTGAACTTGGCGATACCGCGACGCTCTTTCAGGAATTCCACGTCAAGCACCAGCTGATCGCCGGGGCCCACCGGACGCTTGAAACGAGCGTTGTCGATTGAGGCAAAGTAATAGAGTTCGTTGGGAGACGGCTTGCCCACCATGGTAAACGCCAGGATACCGGTGGCCTGTGCCATGGCTTCCAGGATCAGCACGCCGGGGAACACCGGCTTGGCCGGGAAGTGGCCCTGAAAGATCGGCTCGTTGAACGAGACGTTCTTGATGGCACGCAAGGTCTTGCGCTCATCGCTGATCTCGTAGTTTTCCACCTTGTCCACCATCAGGAACGGATAACGGTGGGGCAGCAGATCCATTATTTCCTGGATACCCAGGCTCTTCTTTTCAGTAGTCAAAACAGTACCCTATACCAATCGTGATTATTCTTGGTCCAGCTTCTTCTCAAGCTTGCTCAACCGCTTGTGCATCTCTTCGATACGCATCACCCGGGCGGCGGTCTTGCGCCACTCTTTATTGGTTTGCAGGGGGATGCCGGAAGAGTAGACACCGGGCTCGGTAATGGGTCGCATCACCATGGCCATGCCGGTAACGGTGGCCTGGTCGCAGATCTCCATGTGCCCGTTAAAGACGGAGGCGCCGCCAATGATACAGTATTTGCCGACCTTGAGACTACCTGCCATCACGGTGGAGCCCGCCACGGCGGTGCCGTAGCCGATCTCGACGTTGTGGGCGATCTGGCACTGGTTGTCGATGATGACGTTGTCAGCGATGCGGGTATCTTCCAGCGCGCCGCGGTCGATGGTGGTGCAGGCACCGATCTCGACCCGGTTGCCGATGGTCACGCCGCCGAGCTGGGGGATCTTGATCCACTCGCCGCGCTCGTTGGCATAACCGAACCCATCGGCGCCGATCACTGTGCCGGATTGAACCAGACAGTCGGTGCCCATGGTGATGTTGTGATACAGGGTGACGTTGGCCCACAACCGGGAGCGAGCTCCCAGTCGGGTATTCTTGCCAACGAAACAGCCCGGACCGATGCGCACATCATCCCCCAGCACCACGCCGGATTCGATCACCGCATTGGCCCCGATGGCCACTCTCTCGCCCAGTTGCACGTCTGCCGCGATGACGGCGCTCGGATGGATATCCGTGGCCGGCTGCGGGGTGGTGTCCAGCAGTTGGGCAACCCGGGCAAAGCCCACATAGGGGTCTTTGAGCACCAGGGCATTGGTGGGACAAAATGGCAGATCCGCTTCTGTGATGAGCACGGCGGTCGCCTTGCTCTGCTCCAGATAATGCCGGTACTTTTTATTGGACAGGAAGGTGATATCCCCCTCCCCGGCCTTTTCCAGTGTCGCTACCTTGCGGATTTCCAGGGTTCCGTCGCCATGGACCTGGGCCCCCAGTTGCTGGGCCAGCTGTGCGAGAGTGAATGCCATCAATTAGTTGCTCTTGCTTACCTGAGAAATAACCTGGGCAGAGATGTCCAGCTTGCTGGCGGCGTACGGGGCGGCGTTGCGCTCCAGCACCAGATCGTAACCATTGCTCTTGGCGATGGAATCGATGGCAGCCTGCACCTTGGTCAGGATCTTGTTGCGCTCTTCGGACTGACGGCGACCGTTGTCCTGTTCAAACGCCTGACGCTTCTGGTTGAACTCCATCTGCAGCTTGGCCAGCTTCTCCTGGTTCTGCTTCTTCTGCTCGGCGCTCATGAAGGCTTCGTCCTTCTTGAACTTCTCGACCAGTTTCTGACCGTCGGATTCCAGCTTCTGCAGCTCACGCATGCGCGGCTCGAATTCGCCTTTCAGCTTCTTGGAGACTGCTTCACGCTGGGGCAGCTTTTGGAATACTTCGCCCATGTCGACCACGGCGATCTTGGTCTCGGCCAAGGCGGAGCCCATGCCGGCAGCCATCAGTGCAAAACTCAAACCAGCTACTTTCAACGCTTTATTCACACTTACTCCTTGTTCCCTCATGTGAGGGCTACCTGATTTACCTGATTATGCAAGTGGTACCCGGACCGACTTGTTACCTGGTGAGGCACGCAAGCTGCGCGTCCCATCATTGAATACCCCCACCGCTGGGTGGGGGCAGAGTCCGTCCTTAGAAGGTACGGCCGATGTTGAATGAGAAGAACTCGGTCCGGTCGCCCTCGTACTGCTTGAGCGGACGGGCAATCGCGAACACCAGCGGGCCCATCGGGGAGAGCCACTGCAGCGACAGACCGGCCGAGGCGCGGTAGTTGGTCGGATCCGAATAGTCGGCCAGATAGTTGCAGCCGCTGAAGCAACGGTTGCGGTACTGGTCATAGTCGAAGGTGGTATCCCACACGGAGCCGGCATCGATGAAGAAGCTGGTCCGCAGTTGCGGCTGATAGGTCTCGGACGCAAACGGCGTCGGCACTATCATCTCGAGGGAGGCGACCGCCAGGGCGTTGCCGCCCACCGAGCTGTCAGTGCCCTGGATGACGTCGTTGCCGCTCAGGTTGTAGTAGTAGAGCGCCTTCGGACCCACGGTATTGCTCTTGAAGCCGCGCAGGGTATCGAAACCACCGGCGAAGTAGTTCTCGAAGAACGGCAATACGTGGTCATAGCTGCCGTTGCTACCGTAGCCGTTGCCGTAGGAGGCACGCGCCTTGGCCATCAGCACCCACTTGTGATCCGCATCGAACGGGAAGTAGTGCGCGTCTTCGGCGTTGAGCTTGAAGTACTGCAGATCCATGCCCGGCACGGTCACCTTGGCGTTGACCCGCTGACGGTCACCGGCGGTCGGGAACTGGCCCTTGTTGAGGGTGGAACGGGTCCAGCCGGCGGTGACGTCGACGGTGTTGAACACCATGCGGTTGTCGCCATCCTTGTTCTCGCTGTACACCTTCCAGAACTCATCCACCTGCAGATAGGGGTTGGGCTGGGACAGTTTGTTGTTTTCGACCCCGAGGCTGAAGTCGAGACGGTTGTTCTCGTTGACCGGGAAACCACTGGAGAGGCGGAAGCCGATGGTGGTGTTCTCGTAGTCCACGATGTTGGCGTCAGCCGCACTGAACTGGTTGTAGTAGAGACGACCGCCCAGGCTGACCCCGTCCACGGTGAAGTAGGGATCGTTGTAGCTGAGGTCGACGCTCTTGGAGTACTTGTTGGTACTGGCGGAGATGCCGATCTTCTTGCCGGTCCCCATGAAGTTGTCCTGCTGCAGGCCCGCCTGCAGACTCAGACCAGATTCGGTACCGTAGCCCACACCGGCGTTGATGGAACCGGCCGGCTGCTCCTTGACCTTGAAGTCCAGATCGACCTGGTCATCGCTGCCCGGCACCCGCTTGGTGTCCACTTCGGCGGTTTCGAAGAAGCCGAGACGGTTGAGACGGGTCTTGGACTGCTCGACGCTGTCGGAAGAGAGCCAGGTGCCTTCCATCTGACGCATCTCGCGGCGCAGCACTTCGTCCTTGGTGGTGACGTTGCCGGTGAAGTTGATGTTGCGTACATAGACGCGGGGGCCCGGCTCGATGTTGACGATGAGCTCCACTTCCTTGGTCTGGTCGTTGACCTGCGGGAAGGTGACCACTTTCGGGTAGGCGTAGCCGTAGCGACCGAGGAACTTGGAGAGCACCTCTTCGGTGTGGGTCACCTGGCTGGCGGAGTAGATGCTGCCGGTCTCGATGGGGATGAGCCCCTTCATCTCGCCGCCGCGATCGATCAGATCGCCCTTGAGCTGGATGCCGGACACCTTGTACTGATCCCCTTCCTTGACGTTGAGGGTGACGTAGACCCCCTTCTTGTCCGGGGTCATGGAGACCTGGGTCGACTCCTGGGTAAAGCGGATGTAACCGCGATCCATGTAGTAGGAGCGCAGGGTTTCGATGTCGCCGGCCAGCTTCTGCTTCTGGTAGCGCTGGTCACCGGTGAAGTTCCACCAGGGCACGTCGTCCTTGAGGGAGAGCTGAGCCAGCAGCTTCTCTTCCGGGAACACGTTGTTGCCGACGATGTTGATCTGCTGGATCTTGGCCGCTTCCCCTTCCACGAAGGTGAACTTGAGGTCTACCCGGTTGCGCGGCAGCGGGGTGACGATGGCCTTGACCTTGGCGGAGTACTTGCCCACGCCGTAGTAGAAATCTTCCAGCCCCTTCTCGAGGGAGCTCAGCACGGTGCGATCCAGCGGATCACCCACCCGGATGCCGGAGGACTCCAGGCTCTGGGTCAGCTGCTCTTCCTTGATATCCTTGTTGCCGGAGAACTCGATGCTGGAGATGGTCGGCCGCTCTTTGACCGCCACTTGCAGCACCTGGCCGTCGCGGTAGACCTTGACGTCCTCGAAGTTGCCGGAGGCATAGAGCTTCTTGATGGCGTTGGCCAGCGTCACGGAATCGACGGAATCGCCCACCCGGATCGGCAGGTTCAGCAGGGCAGCACCCAGGGTCACCCGCTGCAGACCTTCAACCTGAATATCTTGCACCACAAAAGAGGCAGGGGCCGCCTGGGCCAGGAAACTGGCACCCAGCAGGCAACTCAACACCAATGCTTTTTTAACAGCCATTTTGTTCTTATGTGTCCTTGTTGATGCTCTGGCCTCAGAGGCGAGCGAAATCATTAAACAGCGCAATACCCATCAGTAACATCAGAATGGCGGCGCCAATCCGGAAACCCACTTCCTGAATTTTTTCTGATACCGGCTTGCCGGTGACCGCCTCGATGAGGAAGTAGACCAGATGGCCACCGTCCAGCACCGGCAGGGGGAACAGGTTGATGATCCCCAGGTTGACGCTGATCAGCGCCAGAAAGCCGAGAAAGTAGACCAGACCGTAGTCGGCACTGCTGCCCGCGCCCTTGGCAATGGAGATGGGGCCGCTCAGGTTGTCCAGCGAGACGATGCCACCGATCAGCTTGCCGATCATGTCGAACGTCAGGGTGGTCAGGCTCCAGGTCTTCTGGGCGCCCTGCCACAGGGCTTGCAAAGGCCCATACTGTAACAGAATCCGATACTCATCCGGTAATGGAACCAGTTGCGGCGACAGGCCGACAAAACCGACCAGCTGGCCCCGCACCTTCTTGGCATCCGGCGTCAGGGTCAGGGTCAGCTCGCTGCCCGCCCGCTCGACGGTCACCTCAAGCGGCTGCTGGGGCGACTGCTGCACCTGGTGGACAAACTGGGCCCACTCGGTGATCTCCTGCTCCCCTACCCGCTTGATGCGATCGCCCGCCTGAACGCCAGCCTTCTCGCTGGCGCTCGCGGCCACCACCGCATCGACCACCGGCAGCACCTTGCCACCAAGCGGCACTATGCCCAGGCTGCCGATGGGAGACTCCTTGTCGGGATCAAACTTCCAGCCGGCCAGCTGCAGTGTCTTGTCCACCGCGTAGCTGGTGTTGGCTGCCTTGAGCTTGAGCTGGACCGAGTCATCGCCAAGGTGGCTGATGAGGGCATAGGTCACGCTCTCCCAGTCACCGGTCTCCTCGCCACCGACGCCGACGATCTCCATGCCGGGTTCCACCCCGGCCGCCGCCACGATGGAGGTGGGACGCACCTCCCCCACCACGGGTTTGACGGCGGGTACGCCGATCATGAACATCAGCCAGAGGGCGAACAGGGCAAACACGAAGTTGGCCATGGGGCCGGCAGCCACGATGGCCATCCGCGCCCAGACGCTCTTGTGATTGAAAGCGTACTGCTCGTCACCGGGCTTGAGCTCGTCCACCCGACCGTCCAGCATCTTGACGTAACCGCCGAGGGGGATCAGGGCCAGCACGTACTCGGTGCCATCCTTGCCGAGCCGACGCCAGATGGCCTTGCCGAAACCGATGGAGAAACGCTCCACCTTGACGCCACAGCGACGGGCCACCCAGAAGTGGCCGAATTCATGTACCGCAACCAGCAGCCCGAGGGCGACGATAAAGGCACCGATGTTCCACAACACACCGCCCATCAGCCCATCACCTCGCGTTCATGCATGGTCCTGTCTCCGACAATCAGGGTGAAGGCAGCACAATGCCACGAAACAGCTCTCATCAGCTAAGCTCCTCAATCAAATTGTGAGCACGGGCACGGGCCGCCCCATCCAGCGCAATCAAATCGTCCAGCGAACCGGCCGCCGTACCGCCCAGGGCGAGCATGGTGGCCTCATTGACTCTGGCAATATCCATAAAACCGATCCGCTCTGCAAGGAAAGCCGCCACGGCCTCCTCGTTGGCGGCATTGAGGGCCGTGGTTGCGGCCTGTCCCTGCTGACAGGCATGCATGGCAAGCTGCAGGCAGGGATAGCGCTCATAGTCGGGACGGATAAAGCTGAACTCTCCGACACTGAAGAAATCCAAAGGTTCCACACCGGACTCGATTCGAGCCGGATAGGCCAGGGCGTGGGCGATGGGGGTGCACATGTCCGGGTTGCCTAGCTGGGCCAGCACGGAACCGTCCTTGTACTGCACCATGGAGTGAATCACCGACTGGGGATGAATCACCACCTGGATCTGCTCGGGCGCCGCGTTGAACAGCCAGCGCGCCTCGATATACTCCAGCCCCTTGTTGATCATGGTGGCGGAGTCGACCGAGATCTTTGCGCCCATGGACCAGTTGGGATGGGCGATGGCCTGGGCCGGGGTGACGCGGGCCAGCTCAGCGATGTCGGTATAACGGAACGGGCCGCCGGAGCCGGTCAGCAGGATCTTGCTGATGCCCGCTCCCGCCAGGTCACAAAAGCCCGGCTGGCGCTGGATGGCCTCGGGCAGGCACTGGAAAATGGCGTTGTGTTCGCTGTCGATGGGCAGCAGCTCGGCACCGTGCTCGCGCACCGCCTCCATGAAGAAGGCGCCGGACATCACCAGGGCCTCCTTGTTGGCCAGCAGGATGCGCTTGCCGGCACGCACCGCAGCCATGGTGGGCGCAAGCCCGGCGGCGCCGACGATGGCGGCCATCACGCTGTGGGCATCGGGATGAGCGGCCACTTCGCACAGGGCGGCCGGGCCAGCCATGACGCGAGTCGCACTGCCGTGGGTCTTGAGTTGAGCGGCCAGCTCGCTGGCGGCGGCCTCGTCCACCATGACGGCGAAGCGGGGAGAGAATTCGAGGCAATCGCGCAGCATGGCCTCCACGCTGCGGGCCGCGGTCAGCGCCAGCACCTGCCAGCGCCCCGGATTGTGCCGCAGTACCTTGAGCGTACTCTGACCGATGGAGCCGGAGGCTCCCAGAATCACCAGGTTATGCATCAAAACTCCCGCTGTATGACGAATGGATGGCGCCCGCCGCAGGCAGACGCATCAGGCTGAGCATCAAAACTCCTGGCTGAGCAGCAGATAGCTGAGCAGGAACACCGGCAGTGCGGCGGTCAGGCTATCGATCCGGTCGAGAATGCCACCGTGGCCGGGCAACAGGGTGCCTGAATCCTTGATGCCGGCTTCGCGCTTGAACATGCTCTCGGTGAGATCGCCGAGCACCGAGGCCAGCACCGCCAGCAAGGAGCAGAACAGCACGATGGCCATCTTGGCGGGCACAAAGCCCATGAACCAGGTCACCCCGACCGCCAGCAGGCTGGCGGTAAACAGGCCGCCACACATGCCTTCGATGGTTTTGCCGGGGCTCACGGCCGGCGCCAGCTTGTGCTTGCCGAACGCCTTGCCGAAAAAATACGCGCCAGAATCTGCCGCCCAGACCAGTCCCATCACGAACAGCAGGATCCAGGCCCCCATCATGGGGTCGTGATAGAAGTTGTAACCACGGATGGCCACCAGGGACCAGAAGAAGGGGACCAGGGTCACCAGGCCGAACAGGGACTTGAGCCAGATGGACTCCTTCCACAGCTTGGCGCTCTGGGGATAGCGCAACACCAGCAGCAGCCCCAGCAGCCACCAGCTGACGGCGGTCCAGAGCACGCCCATCACCAGCGGATGCAGATGAGGAGTCCACAGCTGCTCCACCGGCAGCCAGAACAGGCTGGCCCCGAGCAGCAGGCAGTACACCAGCGGCAGCCACTGCTGCGGCTTGGCAGAGACGAAGCCGCTCCACTCGCGGCTGGCCAACAGAAATACCAGGGATGCCAACAGGGCAAAGAATTTCAACGGCAGAAAAAACAGCGCCCCCAACACCAGGGGAACCAGTAGCAATGCGGTAATAATTCGTTGTTTTAGCAAAAGAAGCCTCTCTCTTGGGAGGGGGGTTAGCCGGTCTGTTGCTCGGCGATCAATTCCCGGATCTGTTCACCCGTGCAGCCGAAACGACGCTCACGGGCCACGAAGGAGGCAACGGCCTCGCTGAACTCGGCCTCGTTGAAATCAGGCCACAGCACCGGGGTAAAATAGAGCTCGGCATAGGCGAGCTGCCATAACACAAAATTGCTGATGCGATGATCGCCCCCGGTGCGGATCAGCAGATCCACCGGCGGCAGGTCGGCCATGCATACCTCGCGGCCAAGCATGGCTTCATCTATCTGGTCGGCAGCCAGTTCCCCGCTCGCCACGGCACGGGCCAGCTTGCGGGCCGCCTGGGCGATGTCCCACTGACCACCATAATTGGCGGCGATATTGAGAGTCAGCCCCTGATTGTTGGCGGTCAGCGCCTCCGCCTTGGCAATCTTGGCCTGCAGACGCTCGCTGAAACGGGCGGTATCGCCGATCACCTTGAGCCGGATGCCGTTGCTGTGCAGCTTCTGCACCTCACGGCCCAGCACCGTCATGAACAGCTCCATCAAGGCGCTGACCTCCCCTTCCGGGCGACGCCAGTTCTCGCTGGAAAACGCAAACAGGGTCAGCGCGTCTATCTTGGCCCGCGCAGCAAAGGTTACCGCCTCGCGAACAGACTTCACGCCTGCCTTGTGGCCATAGACCCGCATCTTGCCACGGTTCTGGGCCCAGCGTCCGTTGCCGTCCATGATGATGGCGACGTGACGAGGCAAGGACGAATTGGCGCAATCACCTACGGCTGCCAAAAGCGACATTCATTTCTCCCACAAAGACAAAAGCGCCGTGCAGGGGCACTACACGGCGCTCGTAATATACCTGTCAGAGGCTTAGATTTCCATTAGCTCCTTTTCCTTCAGAGCCAGCGCTTCGTCTACCAGCTTGATGAAGGAATCGGTCAGTTTCTGGATCTCTTCCTGAGCACGACGGTCGTCGTCTTCGGAGATCTCTTTGTCTTTGAGCAGCGCTTTGAAGTCGGCGTTGGCATCGCGACGGATGTTGCGCACGGCAACCCGGGCACCTTCCGCTTCGGCACGCACGATCTTGGTCAGGTCGCGACGACGCTCTTCGGTCAGCGGCGGCAGCGGCACGCGCAGGGTCTGGCCGTTGCTGGACGGGTTGAGGCCCAGATCGGAGGTCAGGATGGCCTTTTCCACCGCCTGGATCATGGAGCGGTCAAAGATGGAGATGGAGAGGGTGCGGGCATCTTCAGCCACCACGTTGGCCAACTGTTTCAGAGGAGTGGCCGCACCGTAATACTCCACCTGGATACCGTCGAGCAGGCTCGGGTGAGCACGGCCGGTACGGATCTTGGACATCTGGGTCTTGAGCGATTCTACGCTCTTGGCCATGCGGTCCTTGGCGTCGTTTTTAATCTCGTTGATCACAGTGGTTTTCCTTTTGGCGAACGAGCCGTCAACCGGCCCGTATCTATCTTATTGGCTGGCGTCATGGACAAACGAGCCGAAGCTCACGCTTGTCTCACTTGCTGACGTGATGGATCAGGGTACCTTCCGGCTCGCCCATGATCACCCGACGCAGCGCACCCGGCTTGTTCATGTTGAACACCCGGATCGGCAGATCGTGGTCGCGGGCCAGAGTAAAAGCAGCAAGATCCATTACTTTGAGTTCTTTTTCAAGAACTTCATCATAACTCAGTTCATGGCACAGCACGGCATCCGGGTTCTTGACCGGATCGTCGGTGAACACGCCATCGACCTTGGTAGCCTTGAGCACGACGTCAGCTTCGATCTCGATCCCGCGCAGACAGGCCGCAGAATCGGTAGTGAAGAAGGGGTTGCCGGTACCGGCGGAGAAAATCACCACCTTGCCGGCACGCAGCTGGCTGATGGCTTCGGCCCAGACATAGGAGTCACAGATGCCTTGCAGGGAGATGGCAGACATCAGACGGGCATTCACATAAGCACGATGCAGGGCATCACGCATGGCCAGACCGTTCATCACGGTAGCCAACATACCCATGTGGTCGCCCACCACGCGGTTCATGCCCGCCTTGGCAAGACCGGCACCACGGAACAGGTTGCCGCCACCGATGACCAGACCGACCTGAACACCCAGCTCAACCAGTTCTTTGATCTCTTGGGCCATCCGATCCAGCACCGCCGGATCAATGCCAAAACCCTCGGATCCTTGCAGGGCTTCACCACTCAACTTCAGAAGAACACGTCTGTATGCAGGCTTGGGATTGGTACTCATGTCACTGATTCCTGGTCATATAAAGACCGCGACATAAGTCGCGGTCTGGGGAAACGGAAAAACCGGTTCGATTAGGCCTTTTGAGCGGCCGCGATTTGGGCTGCAACTTCCGCAGCGAAATCGGTCTCTTGCTTCTCGATGCCTTCGCCCACTTCGAAACGGGTGAAGGAAACAACGTCAGCGCCTTCTTTCTTCAGCAGCTCGGCAACGGTCATGGAAGGATCTTTCACGAACGGTTGACCAGTCAGGGAAACCTCACCGGTGAACTTCTTCATGCGGCCTTCAACCATTTTCTCGGCGATCTCTTTCGGCTTGCCAGAGTTGATGGCGATGTCGATCTGGATTTCGCGCTCTTTGGCAACGACTTCGGCAGATACATCTTCCGGCTTGACGAATTGCGGGCTGTTGGCAGCAACGTGCATGGCCAGATCTTTGGCCAGCTCGTCGGAACCACCGGCCAGCTTGGTGATAACACCGATGCGGGAGCCGTGAACGTAGGTGCCCAGGTTGTCACCTTCAACCAGCATCACGCGACGCAGGTTCATGTTCTCACCGATCTTGGCGATCAGGTTGGTGATGGTCAGCTCAACGGACTCGCCGTTGCCGAAGTCGGCGGCTTTCAGCGCGTCAACGTCAGCGATCTTCTGGGTAGCGGCGATTTCAACGATTTTCTGACCCATGGCCAGGAAGCCGGCATCCTTGGAAACGAAGTCAGTCTCGCAGTTCAGCTCGATCATGACGGCAACGTTGCCTTCGGTACGGGCGAAGATCACACCTTCAGCGGCGATACGGCCAGCTTTCTTGGCGGCTTTGGCCTGACCGGATTTGCGCATGTTTTCGATAGCCAGTTCGATATCACCGTTGGCTTCTTCCAGTGCTTTTTTGCAATCCATCATGCCAGCGGCGGTGCGCTCGCGCAGTTCTTTTACCAGGGCGGCAGAAATGTTTGCCATGTCCAGTATCCTCGGTCTTGAATTGACAAGAAACAGGGGCCACAAGGGCCCCTGCTAACCAATTACATCAGCTTGGTTAATAAGGGCTTTGCAGTCCTTATCAATTACTCAGCTTCAACGAAGCCATCTTGTTCGGCTTGAACAACGATGTCCTGAGCGCGAGCTTCCAGTACGGTGTCAGCAGCAGCATTCAGGTACAGCTGAACGGCACGGATAGCGTCGTCGTTACCCGGGATGACATAGTCAACGCCGTCCGGGTTGGAGTTGGTATCAACGATGGAAACTACCGGGATACCCAGGTTGTTGGCTTCTTTGATAGCGATGTGCTCGTGGTCGGCATCGACAACGAACAGAACGTCAGGCAGGCCGCCCATGTTCTTGATACCACCCAGGCTCTTCTCCAGCTTTTCCATTTCGCGAGTACGCATCAGCGCCTCTTTCTTGGTCAGCTTGTCGAAGGTACCGTCTTGGCTCTGGGTTTCCAGATCTTTCAGGCGCTTGATGGACTGACGAACGGTTTTCCAGTTGGTCAGCATGCCGCCCAGCCAGCGGTGGTTAACATAGAACTGGTCGCAACGCTCAGCGGCTTCTTTTACGGCTTCAGACGCGGCACGCTTGGTACCTACGAACAGTACCTTGCCCTTCTTGGCAGCTACGGAGCTGATGAAGTTCATGGCATCGTCAAACATCGGAACGGTTTTTTCCAGGTTGATGATGTGAACCTTGCTGCGGGCACCGAAGATGTAGGATTTCATTTTCGGGTTCCAGTAACGAGTCTGGTGACCGAAGTGAACGCCGGCTTGCAGCATGTCGCGCATAGAAACTTTAGCCATTTTATACCTCTATTGGGGTTAGGCCTCCACACATCCCATATAACCGACCCGTTAAGGCACCCCGGCATATGTGTCGATGTGTGTGTGTTGTTTAAGTAAGGGTGATGGAATGAGGACACAAGTTCCCCATTCCGGCGCGCTTTATACCATAACTTTGGTCAGGACACCACCAGCCTAACCGCTAAAAATGGATCCCTGGGCAGCATGCTGAAGCGCCGATTTGACGCTGTGATGACAATCACACTGGAAGTAAACGGGGGTTGGGGATAAAATTTTGGCCTGATTGCAAACGCATCTATTTTTCATTACCTGATTGCCGGACATCGATAGATGCGCGATCAGGTCCCAAGAGAGATCCCATGTCCATTAAAATCAAGACACCGGAAGAGATTGAAAAGATGCGCGTTGCCGGCCAACTGGCCGCCGATGTGCTGGTCATGATCGCCCCCCACGTCAAGGCGGGCGTCACCACCGACGAACTGAACACCCTCTGCCACGACTATATCGTCGACGTGCAGCAGGCCATCCCTGCGCCGCTCAACTACCACGGCTTCCCCAAGTCCATCTGCACCTCGGTGAACGATGTGATCTGCCACGGCATCCCGAACCACAAGAAATTGCGGGAAGGGGACATCATCAACCTGGACATCACCGTCATCAAGGATGGCTACCACGGCGATACCTCGGCCATGTTCATCGTGGGTGAGACCACCCCGCTGCGCCGTCAGCTGTGCAAGGTCGCTCAGGAGAGCCTCTACGCCGCCATCAAGCAGGTGCGTCCGGGCATGTGCATCACCGAGATCGGCGCCGTGATCCAGCCCATCGTCGAGAAGGCCGGTTTCTCCGTGGTGCGCGACTACTGTGGCCACGGCATCGGGGCCGAGTTCCACGAAGAGCCGCAGATCCTGCACTATCGCAACGGCGGCAAGCAGGAGCTCAAGCCGGGCATGTGCTTCACCATCGAGCCCATGGTCAACAGCAAGAAGTACCACTGCAAGGTCAATCCGAAGGATGGCTGGACCGTGACCACCAAGGATGGCGGCGACTCCGCCCAGTGGGAACACACCCTGCTGGTGACCGAGGATGGCTGCGAGGTGCTGACGCTGCGCCCGGATGACACTATCGACCGTCTCATCAAACACGGTTAACATCAAACCCCGGCCTCCCGCCGGGGTTTTGTTTTTATCAGCCGCGAACCCGTGCGAAAACAGCGCACATGCGTGCGACAGTAGAGTGTGAGACGCCATGGATGCCAGCCTGCTTTCCCCCCACCTGTTACCCGACGCTCAGCTCACCCGCGAGAACTGCAAGGAGTACCTGAGCCGTTTTCTCGGCTGGCTGCACGCCCGCTTCGATGCCGGTGACAACATCATCGAACTGGTGGCTACCCGCTCCGAATACATGGACGAGCTGCTGACCCGGTTGTGGCAAAAGTTCGGCTTCGACAAAACTGAGCTCACCCTGATCGCGGTGGGCGGCTATGGCCGTGGTGAACTGCACCCCCACTCCGACATCGACCTGCTGATCCTCTATGAAGGGGACGAACTGGACGAGGTGCTGGGGCTGCGCATCGGCGAATTCATCACCCTGCTGTGGGATCTCAAGCTGGAGGTGGGCCAGGCGGTGCGCAACGTGGCCGAGTGCCTCGAGCAGGGGCGCGGCGACATCACGGTCGCCACAAACCTGATCGAGGCGCGCTACATCACCGGCCGCGAGGCGGGCTTCCAGCAGCTCAAGGAGGCCACCGGCCCCCAGCACTTCTGGCCGAGCGAGCAGTTCTTCAAGGCCAAACGCGAAGAGCAGGCCCAGCGCCACCAGCAGTTTCTCGGCACCGCCTACAAGCTGGAGCCGGATCTCAAGAGCAATCCCGGCGGCCTGCGCGACATCCAGACCCTCGCCTGGGTGGCCCGCCGCCACTTCGGCGCCACCACCCTGTTCGAGATGACCAGCCACGGCTTTCTCAACCGGGCCGAGTATCGCGAGCTGCTCGATTGCCAGAATTTTCTGTGGAAGGTGCGCTTCGCCCTGCACATGGCCATCAACAAGGGCGACAACCGGCTGCTGTTCGATCGCCAGCGTACCGTGGCCCAGATGCTGGGCTTCGAGGGGGAAGGCAACGCCCCGGTCGAGCAGATGATGAAACGCTTCTACCAGACGGTGCGGCGGGTCTCCGAGCTCAACGAGATGCTGCTGCAGCTGTTTGACGAGGCGATCCTTGGCAACACCGCCATGGACGTGCGCCGCCTCTCCGACGAGTTCCAGCTGCGCGGGCGCCTCATCGATGCGGTGGATTCCGAGCTGTTCGGCCGTGAGCCTGCCGCCATCCTGCGCCTCTTCTACCAGATAGCACAGCATCCGGAGATTGCCGGCATTCACTCCGCCACCCTGCGCCAGCTGCGCGAGGCGCGCCGCAAGCTCAACTGCTGGCTGCAGGACTTGCCCGACTGCCGCCGCCTGTTCATGGCGCTATTGCGCCACCCCAACGGCATCGGCCAGCCGCTCACCCTGATGCACAAGTACGGCATCCTGGCGGCCTACCTGCCGCAGTGGAACCTCATCGTCGGCCAGATGCAGTTCGACATGTTCCATGCCTACACGGTGGATGAACACACCCACCGGCTGCTCAAGAACATCCACCAGTTTCCCAACCCGGCCAGCCGCCAGACCCACCCGCTCTGCCACGAGGTGTTCACCCGGCTGCGCAAGCCGGAGCTGCTCAGCATCGCCGCCCTGTTCCACGACATCGCCAAGGGCCGGCGTGGCGACCACTCAGAGCTCGGCGCCGTCGATGCGCTGGAGTTCTGCCAGTTGCACGGCCTGGATCGCTACGAGAGCCGGCTGGTCGCCTGGCTGGTGCGCCATCACCTGCTGATGTCGGTCACCGCCCAGCGCCGCGACATCTATGACCCCGAGGTGGTCACCGACTTTGCCCAGAAGGTGCGCGACGAACAGCACCTCGACCTACTTTACTGCCTGACCGTGGCCGATATCTGCGCCACCAACGACACCCTCTGGAACGACTGGAAAGGCACCCTGCTGCGCGAGCTCTACTTCGCCACCCAGAAGGCGCTGCGCCAGGGGCTGGAAAACCCGCCCGACATGCGTCTCAAGATCCGCGAGAACCAGCGCCAGGCCAAGCAGATCCTGGCCCAACGCGACGTGCCGGAGGAGGCTATCAACCAGCTCTGGAGCGACTTCAAGGCCGACTACTTCCTGCGCCATACGCCGGAGCAGATCGCCTGGCACTGCCGCAAGATCATCGAACACGGCGACAACCCGGCGCCGCTGGTGATCATCGGCAAGCACCCGACCCGCGGCGGCAGCGAGGTGTTCATCTATTGTCGCGACACCCCGAATCTGTTCGCCACCGTGGCCTCGGCGCTGGATCAGAAGAACCTCAACATCCACGACGCCCAGATCATGAATTCGCGCAGCGACTACGTGCTCGATACCTTCGTGGTGCTCGAACCCAACGGCGAGCCCATCAGCCCCAACCGCACCGCCACCATCAAGAAGGCGCTGGAGAAGGCGCTGCAGGAGCCGGGCAAGCTGGTGCTACGCAGTAAGCCACTGTCACGGCGCCACCGCCAGTTCAGCGTGCCGACCCGGGTGGTCTTTCTGCCCCATAAGGGGGAGACCCGCCACACCCTGCTGGAGCTGACCGCGCTCGATACCCCGGGGCTGCTGGCCCGCATCGGCGCGGTGTTTCAGCAGTGCGGCCTGTCGCTCCATGCCGCCAAGATCACCACCATCGGCGAGCGGGTGGAGGACTTTTTCAGCCTCACCACCCTGGCCGGCGAGCCGTTGACCCAGGCCGAGCAGCAGGCGCTGGAGGAGCGGCTGGTCAACCAGCTCAACCCGCAAGAGTCGGCCGATGATGAGGGCAGGCCGGGCCCGTGAAGGCTTCACAAGACGCCGAGTCTGCCCCTGATTTATCAAGCAGAACAAAAGGTTGGACCACGCCAGCACAATAAATCAGCGTTCCCGTGAAGAAATCGGCCCGAGCCCTTAAAAACAATTGGAAAAGTGTGATACAACAAACGGAATTTTTTAAAGGAAACCTGTCATGACCGAGTTGCAACAGATCATCGAAGCGGCCTTCGAGCGCCGTGATTCCATCACTCCCGGCTCCGTCGATGCCGCCACCAAGGCCGCCATCCTGCAAGCCATCGACCTGCTGGACTCCGGCAAGGCTCGCGTCGCCGAGAAGATTGCCGGCGAGTGGGTGGTACACCAGTGGTTGAAGAAGGCGGTACTGCTCTACTTCCGCATCAATGACAACGGCATCATCAAGGGTGACGACGCCCAGTATTACGACAAGGTTCCCCTCAAGTTCTCCGACTACAGCGCCGAGCAGTTCAAGGCTGCCGGTGTGCGCGTGGTACCGCCGGCCACCGCCCGCAAAGGCTCCTTCATCGCGCCCAATACCGTGCTGATGCCCTCCTACGTCAACATCGGCGCCTTCGTCGATGAAGGCACCATGGTCGACACCTGGGCCACTGTGGGCTCCTGCGCCCAGATCGGCAAGAACGTGCACCTCTCCGGCGGCGTCGGCATCGGTGGCGTACTGGAGCCGCTGCAGGCCAACCCGACCATCATCGAAGACAACTGCTTCATCGGTGCCCGTTCCGAAGTGGTGGAAGGGGTGATCGTGGAAGAGGGCTCCGTCATCTCCATGGGCGTCTTCATCGGCCAGTCCACCCGCATCTATGACCGTGAAACCGGCGAGATCCACTACGGCCGCGTCCCGGCCGGCTCGGTGGTCGTCTCCGGCTCCCTGCCCTCCAAGTGCGGCAAATACAGCCTGTACGCCGCCGTGATCGTCAAGAAGGTGGATGCCAAGACCCGCGCCAAGGTCGGCATCAACGCCCTGCTGCGCTCCATCGACGAGTAAGCGGTTTTGCAGTGATTTAAAAGGGCGCCTGATGGCGCCCTTTTGATTTTGGCGCCCCTGTCACAGGCAAGCCACACCGACTCGGTTAAGATAGATTGGTCAGGATCGTTTCAAACCGAGGAAGCCCGATGTACGAGAATCTGAAGAGCCTGGGGATCCAGGAACCCACCTCAGTGGACAGCTATACCCTGCGCCAGGAAGCCAATCACGACATCCTCAAGATCTACTTCAAGAAACAGAAGGGCGAGTTCTTCGCCAAGAGCGTCAAGTTCAAATATCCGCGCCAGCGCAAGACCATGCTGGTCGATTCGGGCACCCACGAGTACAAGGATGTCACCGAGATCAACGCCAATCTCAAGTACGTGGTGGATGAGCTCGACAACCTGACCCAGGGCGTGCACGTGCAGGCCGACCCGGACATCAAGCAGAAGATCTTGCGCGACCTGCGCCACCTGGAAAAAGTGGTGCAGAACAAGATCAGCGAAATCGAGCGGGATCTGGAAAAGCTCTAAACCGGTCTGATGCAGCAAAGGCGCCCGTGGGCGCCTTTTTCTTTGAACTGAAGACCGATGGCAACATTGATACCGCGCCGGTCGAAACATGCACCACCGCATCGGCTACCCTATGACGCCCAGCAAAAAGGGAGGCTTGCGCCTCCCTTTTCAACAACTCTGGTATTCAGGCAACAGGATTAGTTGCTCTTCATCCAGATGTCCATGTCGGTTTTCAGGTTGTCGGACTTGGTACCGAAGATGGCTTGTACGCCAGAACCTGCCACTACCACACCGGCAGCGCCCAGTTTCTTCAGACCAGCCTGGTCAACCTTGGCCACGTCTTTCACACCGACCCGCAGACGGGTGATGCAGGCGTCCAGCGAAGCGATGTTCTCCTTGCCACCGAAGGCAGAGACCAGTGCGGCAGACATCTCGTCCTTGCTCTGACCAACGCTCTCTTCGGCCGCTTCGTCTTCACGACCCGGGGTTTTCAGGTTCATGGCACGGATGACCACGGTGAAGACCACGTAGTAGATGACGGCATAGACCAGACCCAGACCCACCAGCAGCAGCATGTGATCGGCACGCGGGGATTGCACCACGAAGTCGATGAAGCCGTTGGAGAAGGTGTGACCGTGTACCACGCCCAGGGAGTTGGTCAGCACGTAGGCCAGACCAGCCAGCACGGCGTGGATGGCGTACAGTACCGGGGCGATGAACAGGAAGGAGAATTCGATCGGCTCGGTGATACCGGTCAGGAAAGAGGTCAGGGCGGCAGAGGCCATGATACCTACGATCTTGGCGCGGTTTTCCGGCTTGGCGGAGTGCGCGATGGCAAACGCGGCGGCAGGCAGACCGAACATCTTGAACAGGTAGCCACCGGCCAGCTGACCGAAGCCGTTGCCGGCAGCGCGGGAAGCGTCGTCAGCAGTCAGGAAGCAGGTCATGATGCCGTGTACGGTTTCACCGGCAGCGTTGACACAGGTACCCGCCTGATAGAAGAAAGGTACGTTCCAGATGTGGTGCAGACCGAACGGGATCAGGGAGCGCTCAACCACGCCGTAGATACCGAAAGCCAGTACCGGGTTCTGGTTGGCAGCCCAGTCGGAGAAGGCTCCGATGGCAGCGCCCACCGGCGGCCAAATGACGGACAGGATCACGCCCAGGCCGATGGAGACGAAACCGGTGATGATGGGCACGGCGCGCTTGCCGGCGAAGAAGCCCAGATACTCGGGCAACTGGATCTTGTAGAAGCGGTTGAACGCCCATGCGGCCACGCCACCGGCGAGGATACCGCCCAAGACGCCGGTTTCGATGGTCTCAACGCCCATCACGGGCGCCATGACCTTCAGGGTGGCGACCATGATGCCGTAGCCAACGATGGCTGACAGACCGGACACGCCGTCGTTATTGGTAAAGCCGAGGGCCACGCCCACTGCGAACAGCAGGGCCATCTGACCAAATACGGAACCACCAGCCTGCTCCATCAATTGGGAGACAATTTCCGGCAACCAGCTGAAGTGGGCAGCACCCACCCCCAGCAGAATACCTGCAACGGGCAAGACCGATACTGGCAGCATCAGCGCCTTACCGACCTTTTGCAGATTAGAGAAAGCATTTTTTAACATGTGTGCGCTCCTGAATGGAATGTCTTACCGTAGACGCTTCAGTCCAATTTATAGACGATCATCAACATCATCTCTCATCGGCATGAATTCGACGCGGGTTTGTTTATTTTGACCAGCTGAATATAACCCAGCAGATCGCAAATATCTTCCATCAGGGGTAAGCGAATAAAAAATTTGGAGGGGAGATCACAAGATAATTTTGGCGGGAATTTTCGGCTAATTACGGATATATTTCGGCATCTTCATGCTAAGCCATAAATATGAAAAGTGCTGTTTCGCATTGTATTTTAGCCAATCAAAATAATACCCAACGAAACTCATTGTAACTTAATGTAACCATTTGCTGTTTTTTCTATTTTAGTCTACCGATTAAAAAGGCCTCCAACAAGGGAGGCCTCAAATAAATATTATATTTTAAAGACCGGGCAATATTCAGCCCTTTTGGGAGCGCTTGACCGCATCAATAAAGATCGATTTCGCCTTGGTCGAACCGGCCCGCTCCGCCTCGCTGACCAGTTGCATCGCCTTGTCGATATCACCGGCTTTCACCGCTTTTTCGATCTGGGATTGATAGAAGGCCTCGGTTTCGCTCAGCATGGCGGGCGCAGGCTTGGCAGGCGCGGCTACCGCAGCGGTCGCCACAGTGCCTGCCGCAACGGCCGTCGCCGCCGGTGCAGCCTTGCTCATTGCTACCTTGTCGGCATATTCAGGCTTGAAGACCGCTTCCAGTCCCTGCCCTTTTGCCATGTCGGCCACCTTGATCTGTACCAGACCCCATGGGGAGTGCGGGATCACGGGGTCCTTGATATCCGGTTCAACCGTCCCGTTGGCTCTGGCAAACGCCTTGGAGGGGTGCAGTATGGTGGTACTGCCTGCCAGCTTGTTGGCCGGGGCATAGACGATCATATAGGTCTCGGCCGCCGGATTGCCCGGCATGCTGCGGTCGACGAACAACTTGCCCTCAATCCTGTCGTTATCGAGCAGATGGGCCGGCTGATAGGTGAATACCGATTCACCCAGCACGCGCGTCACCTTGAACTGGGCATCCAGCATGATGACCTGCGGGATCAGCACCGTCTTGCTCACCTGGGATGCGATGCTGATGGCCAGATTGCCGGTATTGGCCGGCAGGCGATAAGCGGCGAAATAGCTCATCCCCTCGTCAAACTGAAAACTGGGTTGCTTGCTGTCGAGGGCCAGCAGAGTGTCGCCCTCCGGCAACGCCACATAATTGAAATCACTGAAAGCGGCGCAGCAGCTGGTCGCCTGCGAGAGCGCCTGCTTGGCCTGATCGGCATTACTCAGGATGGATGCATGATCCTGCACGGGGACCAACATGCTACCGGAACAACCGGCCAACAGCGCAGTAACCACGGCTGCGATAGACATCTTTACCAGTTTCATTCTTCTTATCTCCATAACCCGGTTGCCGTTACCCGGCGAAACAAAACTGCCCCCATACGGGGGCAGTGACTAACTTAACTTAAACAGCTGCTTACCACCAAGCTTCCGCTTGAACACCAAAGTTCCAGGTATCTTTAGATGTTTTACTGTTATAGGGAGTACCAGCCATATCGTTGTCATCCAGAGCTACATAAGAAGTAAAGACTCGGATTTCAGGACGGGCCCAGAAGCTTGAGCCGGCAGACCAAGCCTGAGACAAGGTCAACTTGTAACCAGAATCCTCAAGGGAAGAACCGTTGGTAGACTTGTTCTTGTCCTTGAAGTAGCCGCCTTCGAAGATGGTCTTGTTGAAGTCATCCCACTTGTACATCGGGCGTGCAACAACGGACATGGTTTCCCACTTGTCGTTGCCATCCCACATGTCATTGCCTACCCCATAGACCAGCTGGTGGCCCATCTCCCAAGAGTTGCCCATTGGGATCACACCATGGTTGATGATACGGAAACCATCGGCACCATCCTTGGCTTCGGCACCGTACCAGGAACCGTCACCGTAGAAAGCCATGGTCTTGGAGTAGCCTTCAGTACCGTACTGCAGCACGGTCTTGTTGAATCCCCCAAAGATACCTTGGGTCAATTCAGCAGTCAGCATTACGCCATCTTTAGCGTTTTTGTACTGAGCATTAGAAGAGTCTTTTTGAGCATCTGTTGGATTAGCAATTGCATAGTCAACACCGACTTCCAAAGAAGCATCTTGCCACAAAGGAATGCCTGCATAACGCAGATCAAGGGTATTTACATCCATCCCCTCAAACTTGGTCCAGCCATCTTTGCCATCCCAACCACGGTCATTGCGAACCCACGCGAAGGAAATTTTACCAGGACCCGCCTGGACACCTTCGATACCAGCACCAGCACCAGAGATGTTCCAGTAGTAGAAGTCAGAGATGTGGATGTCGTGACGTTGGTAGTAACGCTTACCAGCCCACAGGGTAGCTTCCGGCGCGAAACCCAGCAGACCCTTGGCTTGCACGTTGAACTGGCGCAACGCGAACTCGGAGTCACCGCTGCACTGTTTTTCATCGAAGTTACATACAGAGCCAGTACCTTCCCAGTCATTAGAACCGTTGGAAGTCATGGCGAACATGGAGTCAACGTAGAAAGTCTTGCCATCCTTGTTGAATACTTCCTGCCCCAGCTGAACTTCACCGTAGGTATCATCTTCGTTACCCAGACGGCCCACCTTTTGTTTGCTCAAAGTCTGCATATCACCATCACTGGAAACGCCGACACCTGAACGGAAGTAGCCGTGGAAATCAACGGCGAAGGCGGCTTGGGAAGCCAGGGCTGCGGTTACTGCTGCAGCGATCGGGAGCCACTTTGCTTTCATTTTCATTTTCCTTATTCCCGCTGAGAGGAGTGTGATCCTGAATATCCAAGTTCTTATCACCATAAAAACGTTTAGGTGATAACCGAGGCCGATTATAGGTAGCCAATTTCGGGACAAACATGAGCTGATTCACAAAATGGCGACAAATCGCCCAGCATTGGCCGTGGAGGGTTTTGTACGATGATAATCAACCAAACCATGCAATAACTCACCATCCATACGGGTGTAAAAGCGAAAATAACCACCATGAAACCGCTACCAACCATTAATTCGCTTCGATGAATAAGTTATAAATATTCAAATTGATGACAAAAACATGACTGAAATCGCTTTCAATGGGGAACTTTTAAATTTGAGGCATGTCGGCTGCCCCCGAAATAAATCGCTGAGCAAAGTGGGGATGACGTGGAAAATAACCGGATAAATATCGGGCAAATATGGTCAGTTGAGACTGCTGATTACCGCAAAATAAACATCCCCGCCAGACGGGCTGAGCGGGGATGAATAAAGGATAAAAACGGACGATCGCTACAGTTTATTTAGCCAGCCATTGAGCCAGGCCAGCGCTACCTTTTCCGGCTCATCGTCGACGGTGGCATCTATTTCCAGCCGGGGCAGCAGAGGACTGGCACCGAGCTCCTGCAACAGCGCATCGAGGTGACGACCGGCACCGCAGAAATGCTCGTAGCTGCTGTCTCCCATGGCGACCAGTGCATAACGCCACCCTTTCATGTAGGGGGCCCGGTCAGCCAGGGCGGTGGCCAGTGGCTGCAGATTGGGCGGAATATCGCCCTGCCCCGTGGTAGCCGTGATGACCAGCAAGAATCGACTCGCATCCAGATCTGCCAGCTCGGCTTCCTCGAACACCTGGCAGCCGTGCCCCGCCTGCTCCAGCTGCGCGGCCAGCGTCTCGGCCACCAGCATGGCCGCGCCGTATACGGTACCCACCACTATGTCTATCTGCGCCATCACGGACCTCTTTGACCAACATGGATGCCCAGCATGCCACAGTGAACGCTCGGGCAACACCCCGCGATCGTCAGGCTCAGTAGTCGCTCTCGCTGGCAGGCCAGCCCAGCTCGGCAAACAGCTGCAGTACTTCCTGCCCCAGTGGCGCCTGGATCCGCATCGGCACCTTCAGCACCGGGTGCTCAAAGCTGAGGGTGCGAGCCACCAGCAGCAGACGATCACAGCCATAATGCTCGCGAAAGAAGCGGTTGTGGCGGCCATCGCCATGGGTGGTGTCACCGACGATGGGGTGGAACAGATGATCCATATGGCGGCGCAGCTGATGCTTGCGGCCTGTCTTGGGGAACAGCCGAACCAGGCTGTAGCGACTGGTAGGGTGTTTCTTGGAGACCGCATGGGGCAGCTCGACCTGATGCAGGCGACGAAACGCGGTCACCGCCTCCTGGGCCGGACGATCCGGATCGCTCATGGCATCGGCGATCTTGTCCAGCTGCTCCTTGAGCGGATAGTCGATGAGCCCCTGCTCGGGGGCCCAGCCACGCACCAGCGCCAGATACTCCTTGTGCACCTGACGGGCGGCAAAGGCTTCGGTCAGGGTGCGGGCCACGGCGGGATCGAGGGCAAACAGCAGCACCCCCGAGGTGGGCCGGTCAAGCCGGTGTACCGGGTAGACGTGGCGACCGCCGATAAGATCCCGGGTCATCTGCATGGCGAAACGGGTTTCGGCCTTGTCGAGCCAGCTGCGGTGCACCAGCAGGCCGGAGGGCTTGTTGACCGCCACCAGCCAGTCATCCTGATAAAGCAGGGTCAGCTGCAAGGCGTTCTCTTCCTGTGCCTGCTCACGCATCATTGCTCAACCACTTTGCCGGAGAGCAGCAGATCGAAGCGGGCGATCAGGCGCAGCAGGGCTTCGACCTCGGCTAGCTCCTCCTTGTAGACTTCGCTGGCCATGGGATAGAGGGAGACGCTGCTGGGCAGCGGTGCCTGTAGCAGCACCAGCTGTTCCATGCGCGGGATCAGCACGAACTGCAGCCACTGATCGAAGCTCAGGGTATCGACGCAAAATGGCAGCTCGCTGGCCAGGGCCTCTTCACCCGGATGGGCCGCTTGCCAGCGTTCCAGACGTTGCAGCTCGGCGGTCAGTTCACCCAACAGGCCGGCTACCAGCAGATATTGATTCATTGCGTTCTCTTCCTCATCACCACACACCGTCCGCCGCCAATCCTGTGTCGCTGGCGGCAGGCCGAACTTTGCAAAAAAGGGCGTTACTATACACCCTCCCCCCTATCCTCTGCCATGCCCCTTGCGGCCGGCAACACGGGCGAAGAACCATGGCGGCTCCTGCCCCTGCGTACCGGGCCGGATGCCAGGCGACGCGCCCCCACTGGCTATCTTGTGCAACCTCCTTATAATCGGCCCGCATCACCCTTAGCCGGATCACCTCATGTCCACCATCAATACGCTGACCGAATTCTTGACCCAGGCCGACACCCAGTTTCAACTGTTCGATATGGGCCGCCAGGTGCGACCACTGGCGAGCGACACCTTCGAGCGCATCGAGCAACAGCAGGAGCCCTACCCCTGGCCCCTGCAGCAGCACGCCTGGCTCGGCGTCCACTTCTTCCAGCCGGCCGAATCCCGTCACTACCTGTGGTTTCTCAAGTTTGCCCTCGACGAGCGCGGTCTGCTCATCGCCAGCGGCCCCAAACACTTCATGGATCAGGTGGTGGAAACCCTGGGCTACAAGCTGACCGGCGAGCTCGATGAAGAGAAAGCCCAGCGTCTGGCGGAGAACCCCTACACCTTCCGCCCGGCCGAGGCCAAGATGGCCAGCCTGCACGCCAAACTGGCCCGTCAGCTGGAGCAGGCCCCCTCGACCTACTTCGAGGGGCTCTGCCACTATCTGGCTGCCCCGACGCCAGAGGGATGGCAGACCCTCGGCGTACAGGGTTTTGCCGATCTCGCTGAGCGGCTGCAAGATGAACGCAACCTGGCGCTGGTGTGCAAGGCGCTGCCAAAACTGCCGCAAGAGCCGCTCTACGCCCTCTGTCAGAGCCTGGAAAACGCCCCGTTGCCGCCGGCCGTACAGGGCGCCCTGTTCGAGCGGATCGGCAAGGAGCAGGAGTGTGCCGAACCCAATGCCGAGACCTTGGCCTACCTGTGCCGGGCACTGGCCTCCTGCAACGGCAGCAGCATGCGCACCAACAAGCTGCTGACCCTGCTGCAAACCCAGCCGAGCCCGGCCCTGCTGCTGGCCATCGCCGGCCGGCTCTGGCCCGATCTGAAGGATGCTGGCCTGCTCAGCCTGTTCCTGGAACAGCTGGCCCTGCAGCCGACCCAGTTCTTCAATCAGGTATTTGCCGAGCTGGTGACCCTGCCGGCCCTGCGCAATGATATGCTGGCCAGGCTGCGCGACCCCGAGCGCAGCGACGCCCTGGGCCAGGCCATCGGTCGCCTGTTCGCCTCGGCCTGATGATGTCGGCGACCCGCCACCATGGCGGGTCGCCTGTCGCCACGGATCACACCCCGGAAGGAGCCCGCGATGGGTGAAATGTTCGCAATCTTGCTGCTTATCCTCGGTGCCGGTGCCTTCTGGCACCAGCGACGTCAGGCCGAGCTCGCCTGGCAATACATGCGCCGCTACTGCCAGCATCACGACCTGCAACTGCTGTCGCTGGCACGCAGCCACCGTGCGCTGGCCCACCAGCCACTGCGGCTGCTCACCTATTACGAGTTTGAATTCTCCAGCGATGGCGAGAGCCACTATCTGGGGCAACTGCGCATGCAGGGGCTGCAGGTGGTTGGCGTCGAGCTGCCACCCCACCGGGTGCCCACCCTGTAAATCTGCCGCCACGGGGCGGGCCTATAATGTTCAGGAATGCCTCTTGGGAGAGATGAGATGGAATTCCTGACCCACGATCTGGCCGCCCTGTTTGCCCAGCTGGGGCTGGCCAACGACGAGCTGAGCCTGCACCGCTTCATTCACGAGCACCGCTTGGACAACCAGACCCTGCTGCCGGAAGCCCCCTTCTGGAATCGCGCCCAGGCCGACTTTCTGCGCGATGCCCTGTGGAATGATGCGGACTGGTCGGAAGCCATCGACGAACTGGATGTGCTGCTGCGCCGGCCTGACTGACCCTTGCCCCGCTGTTCAGCGCCCCGCGCTTTGGTTAAGCTCTCTGCCCGTCCAGCCCGAACCACTTTTCATCCTGCGCAGGAGTCCCATGTCAGCCCAAGAGATCATCCGCATCGCCAATGAACTGGCCGTCAAGGGGATCACCCCCTCCACCGCCATGGTCAAGGCCCGCCTCAGCCAGCCCGTTCCCATGGCCGAGCTGCTCAAAGTGCTGAGCCAGTGGAAGCAGCAGCCCGCCAGCGCCCCGGAAGCCGCCAGCACAGCACAGATGACCCCCGCACCCGCCGCCGAGCCCACCCTGCTGCAGCTTGCCGAACGGCTTGAGCGGCTCGAACAGAAGGTGGATCGGCTGACCGAGCTGCTGCTCCAGCAGGGGAAACAGTAAGCCATGTACATCGTCGAACTCTGCTTTGAGTGCTATCGCGACACCTCGCTGGGCGAGGCCGAACGGGCCATCGTCAACTACCTCGACATGCTGCGCTATCAGGGCCAGATCCTCGGCCGGGAGTTCCCCACCAGCATGCACGAGGGCTATTTCGTCAGCCGGGTGGTCTGCCCTGAGCAGGACAGCCTGCACCCGGACAACCAGAGCGAGCAGGTCAAGCTGGCGGAGCAGCAGCTCAATCAGGCCGGGCTGCTCGCCCCCAAACTCCAGTTGCAGGGGGCAGATCTGCTCTCCGACAGCACCGACCCTTGCGGCCATGATGGCGAGCGCCCCAGCTGGATGCTGCTCTACACCAGCTTCCTGCACACCTGTTCGCCGCTGCGCTGCGGTGACCACTTCGCCCCCATCCCGCTCTATCGGCTGCCGGCCGTCGCCAACGGCGACCAAAAACAGATCATCAAGTGGCAAGAGGATTGGGAGGCGTGCGATCAGCTGCAGATGAACGGCTCCATTGCCGAGCATGCGGCGCTGCATGAAATCGGTGAGGTGGGCAGCCGGCTCCATCGCCGTGGCAGCGATCTCGGCAAGCGGCTGGAAGCCCTCACCGGCATCCCCACCTACTACTACCTCTACCGGGTGGGCGGCCGGAGTGCGGCCGAGGAGAAAGCCCGCCCCTGTCCGATCTGCGGCGGCGAGTGGGCACTGGCCGAACCCTTGCACGAGATCTTCGACTTCAAGTGCGATCCCTGCCGGCTGGTCGCCAACCTCTCCTGGGATTTCAAGGACTGAGCCCGGCGGTGAACCAAACAAAAACGCCTTGCCGGTCGGCAAGGCGTTTTTCATTGCAACTGACGCCGTTTATTGCGGCAAAGTCTCCAGCCGCTCGAGGAACGCCGGCAGTGAGGGGGCCAGCACCAACCGGCGACCCGAGTCGAGCCACTCCAGCCACACCTGCCCGCTCTCGTTGTCGAGCGACACCAGTGTCATCTCGTTGCGGGTGGTGGCGATGAACAAAGAGGGTGAGCGCTTCAACTTGCGCAGCATCAGCAGGTGGCCGATGAGGTTCTCCTTGAGCAAGTCGAGATCCGCCTCGTTCCAGGGCAGCACAAACTCGAGCCGCAACCCCTTGTAGAGGCAGGGCACAGGGCGGCTGAACCAGCCACCAAACAGGGCCTGCGCGGCCGGATGCAGGGTCAGCTCGAGCGCCTCGTTCATCGCCGTGAAATCGGCGGGCTCGGCGCGCCGATGCGGGCGCCAGGCCACCCGCCCCTCCTTGGACTCATCCAGCTCGCAGGGGGAGCGCCAGTCTGCCTCCCACTCGCACAGGGGCAGCCCTCGCCTCGCCTCGCCATCGCGCTGCCAGCGCAAAAAAAAGTGTTCCAGGGCAGACAAGACTTGATCCGACATCGAAATTCCCCACAATTGCTGCCAAAGTTCGCTATTGCACCATCAAAGCCATGAGCAGACAAGGTGCAGCGCGGATCGCCAGCCAGCGCTCCCCGCCTTGCCGCCCCCATCGGGCGCATGCTCTGCCATCGCCCATTCAACGTTCGAGTCAGCACACATGAGCAAACAAGAGAGATACGCCGGAGCCAGCGCCCTGCAGGGGCTGAGCCTGGGTCAACAGTCGGCCTACATCAGCCAGTACACCCCGGCCCTGCTGCAGCCGGTGCCGCGCAGCCTGAACCGCGACGACCTCGGTCTTGGCGGCGAACTGCCGTTCCAGGGTTGCGATGTCTGGACCCTGTACGAGCTCTCCTGGCTCAATGCCAAGGGCAAGCCCATGGTCGCCGTCGGCGAGGTCTCGGTGCCCGCCACCAGCGCGAACCTCATCGAATCCAAGTCGTTCAAGCTCTATCTCAACTCCTTCAACCAGACCCGCTGTGACTCGCTGGAAGCGGTGCAGGCCATGCTGGTCAAGGACTTGAGCGCCTGTGCCGGTAGCGACGTGAGCGTCACCCTGTTCCCGCTGGCCCAGGCTCCGCACCACATTGCCGCCCTGCCGGGCGAGTGCATCGACGAGCAGGACATCGCCGTGGACTGTTACGAGTTCGATGCCGACCTGCTGCAAGGTGCGGCCGGCAGCCAGGAGGTGGAGGAGACCCTGCACAGCCACCTGCTCAAGTCCAACTGCCTGGTGACCAGCCAGCCGGACTGGGGATCCGTGGTGATCCACTATCGCGGCCCGCAGCTGGACCGGGAAAAACTGCTGCGCTACCTCATCTCGTTTCGCCAGCACAACGAATTCCACGAGCAGTGTATCGAGCGGATCTTCACCGATCTCAAGCACTTCTGCCGCCCGAGCCAGCTGACGGTCTACGCCCGCTACACCCGCCGCGGCGGCCTGGACATCAACCCGTTTCGCAGCGACTGGGAAGTGGTGCCGGTCAACCTGCGCCTGATCCGGCAATAACCGGTCAACCCGCCGGGCCTGCAGTGCTGCCACGGCCCGGATCGCGGGGCCGGCGCGCAATCTGTCAGTAAACTCTGGACGCACGGGGGCGGGCTTGGATAACATGCCCTCACTCCCGTGCTGCCCTTAATCCAATGAATCAACTGTTTTTTCTGGCAATGATGATGTCCTCCCTGTCGGCTCCTGATCTGGATCTGGCCAAGGAGCAGTTGTCCATCGATCTGCAACAGGCCCAGACCCTGGTGCTGACCGATCCCGCCAGATGCGTGCAGATCACCTCCGCCTTCCTCACCCGCACGGCCAATAATCCCAAGCAAATCATCAGCAATCGCCAAGAGTACGGCTATCGGGAGCCGCTGCTGAGCTATGGCACCGCCGCCCAGGCCACCGGTGCCCACCTGCTCAAGGGGGAGTGCCTGCTGCAGCTTGGCCAGTTCCAGGCGGCGCAGAAATCCCTCGATCAGGGCATCGCCATGGCGGCCAAAGAGCAGCAACTGGAGCTGCAGGCCCACGGCCTCTATCTGAAGATCCGCAGCCAGAACCTGCAGGAGCGTTCCCACGGCGCCAGCGGCGGCCTGCTCGGTCAGCTGGAGACCCTGCTCAGTACCCCCAGCCTGAAAGAGAGCCAGCTGCAGGTTTACAGCCGGCTGCTGCGCACCAACGCCAGCATAGAGGCGCACCAGTTCGACGAGGCCAAGCGTCAGCTGGCCGAAGCTCGCCGCTGGGCGGATCAGACCAAGAATCCGCTGGCCAGCGCCTGGGTCAGCGCGGTGAGCGGCGACCTCTACCACGCCCTCAAGCAGCCCCAGCTCTCGCTGGGCGACTACATCGATGCCCAGCAGCAGGCCAGAGGGTTGCAGGATCCACTGTTTCTCGGCCTGCTGTCTAACCAGATAGTGAACCTCTATCAGGAGGAGCAGGAGCCGCAGAAGGCGCTGCAATACGCCAACGAGGCGGCCAACTACTTCCATGCCCTCGGCAATCCCTCCCTGCTGAGCGACGCCCTCATCGTGCTGGCCCGCCTCAACCGGGAACAGGGCGAGATGAACATGGCGCTGGTCTACTTCTTCAATGCCCTGGATCTGCTGGACGAGGGCAACAACCGCACCCGCATCGCCCACCTCAAGTACGAGATAGGCAAAACCTATCTGGAAACCGGCAACCTGACCCTGGCCCGCAACTACCTCACCGCGGCCCGCCAGTCCCACGAGCTGGGGGACGACAAGGAGCCGCTGATCGACACCCTGCTGCTGCTGGGTGAGCTGCACCTCAAGCAGAAGGAGGCGGGCATCGCCATCCTGCAGCTGGAAAACGCGCTGGCACTGGCCAACCAGATCGGCGACGCCCAGCGCCAGTTCGAGATCTTCCGCCTGCTCTCGGCGGCCTACGAGCAGAAGGGCTATCTGCAGCAGGCGCTGGACAGCTACAAGAATTTCCACCAGCGCAGCGAGCAGGTCCGCCAGCAGCAGGTCGATCTGGAGCAGGAGGCGATCCGCGACAACTACGCCCAGGTGGAGCGGGAGCAGCAGATCAAGGAGCTGCAGCAGCAGCTGAGCACCAGCAAGCATCAGCAGGATCGCTACCTCTGGTCGAGCGTGGTGACCGGTCTGTTGCTGACCCTGTTCATCTATCTGTTCTTCACCCTCTGGCTCAAGCTGCGGGTCGCCCGTCTGCAGGGCAAACAGCTGGGCGAGGCGCTGCTGCTCGAGCCACGCACCGGGCTGGCCAACTGGCAGCGACTGATGAGCCGCTGGCCGCGGGAGATGGCCAAGCGCCAGCAAAAATCCGAGCGCTGGTATTTAAGCGAGCTGCCCACCAGCGAGTTCGACGACAAGTTGCATTACCTGCTGTTTCGGGTGCCCTTCCTGGTCAACAGCCTGGAACAGCACGGTTATCAGGTGAGTCGCGAGATAGAGCAGGCCTTCGGCGCCTACGTCAACGGCCTCACCCCGCAGGATGGCCGCATCTACGACCTGCGTGAAGGCCACCTGCTCTATGTGGTGCCCCAGCGCCATGTGGAAGACCTGCACCGACTGGCCCGCGAACTGCTCGCGGCACTGGCCGAATTCCCCTGCCAGCACCCGCTCGATCGCCACATCAGCCTCGGCATCGTCAGCCACCCCTTCCTGCCCAAGGCGGCCACCGCCCTCGATCATCACGGCCTGTTCGACCTCTGTTATCTGGCCCTGGCAGGAGCCATTCAGCTCAGCGAAAAACACCAGCAAAGCGTCTGGCTGGAGCTGGCCGCCATCGATTGCCAGCAGGCCGCATTTTTTAATGGGGATGTGTGGCAATGCTGCTTGATGGCAATTGACAAGGGACTGGTAAAAGTAAATTCTTCTCATGAAAAGCAATGGGTTAATTGGCTTCGACTTTCACGGACGAAAGCGCCGGTTGATCAATGACGAATAGATAGTCAACTGGGTCTGGAACTGGGTTCGACCGCTGTTGCTATCCAACACAACAACGATAATGACAACAGGGCGACCTGAATAATGAATGATATCGCTGCCGTAGCCGGACAATTGGCCAGACTCAGGGAATCCCTTCAGCAAAAGCAGCTGGAGCTGGACGGCGTCGTCTCTTTCTCCGACACCGAACGCGCCCGCAGCATCCAGTTCATCGCCAAGCTGATGCAGGCCTGTCGCGGCCACGATCGCGAGCTGGACAACAAGCTTGCCAAGCTCAAGCAGAAACTCGATGGCAACCCGCCGCTCTCCTCCCTCGATGCCGACCTCGCCGTCATCGAGAAGCTGCTGCAGCAGCACGGCAACGCGCTGGAAGAGTCCATCTCCCTGACCAAGTCCGCCATCGAGCTCGGCAGCAAACAGCTCAAGGCTCTCAAAGGCTTTCCTGATGAGACCCGCAAATCCCTCAAGGAGTTTCTGGCAAGCCCGGATGGCTATGGCATCGGCGATCACCAGAAGAAGGTGATCCGGCTGCTGGAGTTCTACCAGCAGGCCATCAAGATCCAGCTGCTGCCCACCCAGCCCTTGCTGGCCCAGAGCACACCCGCCGGCAACCAGGCAGAAACGGCCACCGACCTAGCCACGCCGGAGCCGGGCGCCCCCTTTGACGTCAAGGTGCACGCTCACATCGCCGACGAGCTGCAGCGGCTCATCACCGAACTCGACTTTGCCGGCGCCGTCGGCGAGAGCCTGGCGGACATTCGCCGCCAGCTGCTCAATGGCATCACCCCTCCCCTGCTGGCGGAGATCTGCCTGCAGGTGATCGAGCTCATTATCGAGGGTACCCGCGAGGAGCGCAAAGCCTCCCAGGCGTTTCTCAGCACCCTCAACGAGAGCCTCTCGGCGGTCCACTTCAGCTTCACCGAATCCCTCGATGAGGGGCGCGCCCTGCAAAGTGCCACCCTGGATACCCGCAAGGCCATCGACAGGGAGCTGAAGGCCATAGACCATACCCTGGCCAGCCATGACACCCTTGATGACCTCAAGGGGGCCATCTCCGGTCACATGGGGGCCATCAACCTGCTGCTGCAGGACAGGGAGGCCATGGCCGCCCGCGAGCGCCACCTGCTGACCCGCCTCTCCACCATGGAGGCCAAGCTGCGGCTGATGAAGGAGGAGACCGCCGAATACAAGAAGCGGCTCACCATCCAGAAACACAAGCTGTTCCTCGACAGCCTGACCCAGGTGCACAACCGGGCGGCCCTCGACGAGCGACTCGAGCTCGAATACAAGCGCTGGCTGCGTTACAACACGCCGCTGTGCCTGGCCATCATCGACATCGACCACTTCAAGCACATCAACGACAACTACGGCCACATGGCTGGTGACAAGGCGTTGAAGGTGGTTGCCAAGGCGCTGCAGGGGGCCCTGCGCGACACCGACTTCATCGCCCGCTTCGGCGGCGAGGAGTTCGTGGTGCTGCTGCCGAACATCAACCCGGACAAGTTCCAGAAGCCACTGGAGACCTTGCGCCAGACCATCAAGAGCATTCCGTTCCGTTTTCGGGATGCCAGGGTCGAGATCACCATCTCCATCGGTGCCACCCTGTTTAGGGAAGGGGATCACACCACGGACGCATTCGAGCGGGCTGACAAGGCGCTCTACAGCTCCAAGAACTCGGGTCGGGATCAGGTCAATCTGGCCTGATCGGCGACTAAAAAAGCAGCAAACGCACTTTTCCCCTATTCCCCTGCCCCACCGCTTACATCTACTATCAAATTCAAGGGATGCCACAGGGCATCCCGTTTTCTCCCCAGGGAAAAGCACAACGATAACAAGCGAGTGAAAGGGGAACCTATGATTACGCACATCAATCCAGTCGGCAGCATGGACTTGCTGTCCCAGCTCGAGGTGGACCGCCTCAAGCAAACCGCCTCCAGCGATATCTATCAACTGTTTCGCAACTGCTCGCTGGCGGTACTCAACTCCGGCAGCCATACCGACAGCTCCAAAGAGATACTGGAGCGCTTCAAATCCTTCGATATTCATGTGATCCGGCGCGAGCGCGGGGTCAAGCTCGAGCTGTTCAACGCCCCCGAGCACGCCTTCGTCGATGGCGAGATCATCCGCGGCATTCAGGAGCACCTGTTCTCCGTCCTGCGCGACATCCTCTACGTGTCGACCCAGCTGGAGTCGAACCGGCTGGTCAACCTGACCAGCTCCACCCACATCTCTAACGTGGTGTTCGCTATCCTGCGCAACGCCAAGGCGATCCTGCCTGGCGCCGATCCCAATCTGGTGGTTTGCTGGGGCGGTCACTCCATCAACGAGATCGAGTACCAGTACACCCGCGCGGTAGGCAGCGAACTGGGCCTGCGTGAGCTCAACATCTGCACCGGCTGCGGCCCGGGCGCCATGGAGGGCCCGATGAAGGGCGCCGCCGTCGGCCACGCCAAGCAGCGGGTGCGCAACGGCCGCTACATCGGCCTCACCGAGCCTTCCATCATCGCCGCCGAGCCGCCCAACCCCATCGTCAACGAGCTGGTGATCCTGCCGGACATCGAGAAACGGCTGGAGGCCTTCGTGCGCCTCGGCCACGGCATCATCATCTTCCCGGGCGGGGTTGGTACCGCCGAAGAGCTGCTCTACCTGCTAGGCATCATGATGCACCCGGCCAACGAGCGGCAGCCCATGCCGATCATCCTGACCGGCCCGAAGGAGAGCGCCGATTACTTCCGCGCCATCGACGACTTCGTCAAGGCGACCCTGGGCGAGCCGGCCACCAGCCTCTACCGGATCATCGTCGGCGATGCTCCGGAAGTGGCCCGGGTCATGAAAGAGGCGATGCCGAAGATCCGCGAATACCGCAAATCGGTCGGCGATGCCTACTCCTTCAACTGGTCGCTCAAGATCGAGCCGGAGTTCCAGCTGCCGTTCGAGCCGGATCACGCCAACATGGCCAGCCTCGACCTTCACCGCAACCAGCCGCCCCAGCTGCTGGCGGCCAACCTGCGCCGTGCCTTCTCCGGCATCGTCGCCGGCAACGTCAAGGAAGGGGGCATCCGCGCCATCGAGAAGAAGGGCCCCTTCAAGCTGCACGGCGACAAGGAGCTGATGCACCTGATGGACAAACTGCTGGAGAGCTTCGTCAAGCAGCAACGTATGAAGCTGCCGGGCAGCCAGTATGTGCCCTGCTATGAAATCGTGCGCTGACGGACAGCACAGCTGAAACGAGGGGCGCATGGCGCCCCTTTTTTGTCGCAGGGGATGCCCGCGGCCATCAATCCCCCATCGAGCCCGCTGGTTTGTTACAATGGGGCGTCCCGACTGCCAAGAGTGCCCCATGTCAAACCCAAGGCCACACCTGCTCATCATCGATGCCCTCAATCTCATTCGCCGGCTGCACGCGGTTCAGGCCCAGCAGGCGCTGACCCCGGCCCAGGCGTTGATCGCCACCCGTGCCAACCTCATCAACACCTGCCGCAAGCTGCTGGCCGCCAGTGAGCCGACCCACGTCATCGCGGTGTTTGACGGCGAGGTGCACAGCTGGCGCAAAGAGGTCTACCCGGCGTACAAGGAGGGGCGAACCCCCATGCCGACCGAGCTGCGCGAGGGTTTGAACGAGTTGCAGGATGCGTTCTGGGAGTGCGGCGTGGACGCCCTGCTCTCCCAGACCGACGAGGCAGATGATCTCATCGCCACCCTCGCCAGCGGCATTGCCCAGCACGGTGCCAGAGCCACCATCATCTCCACCGACAAGGGGTTCTGCCAGCTCATCTGCCCGCAGATCCAGATCCGCGACTACTTCAACAAGCGCTGGCTGGATGCCGCCTTCGTCGAGCAACAGTACGGGGTGGCGCCGACGCAACTGGTGGATTTCTGGGCTCTCACCGGCATCGGCGGCTCCAACATCAAGGGGGTGCCCGGCATCGGCCCCAAGACCGCCACCCAGCTGCTGCAGCAATACGGCGATCTGGCCAGCCTGCTGGCGGCCTGCCAGCAGGAAGACGCCGCCAAGGCGCTGCTCAAGCTGCGCCAGCACCAGGATGAGGCCCTGCTGGCCCAACGGCTGGTGCGCCTGCAGCGGGACATTCCGCTCGGCTTCAACCTGCGGGAGATCCGCTACCCACCGGCTCCCGAAGCCTGATAAAGCGAAACCGCCAACCATGACCGGACTCACTCTCGCTGTTGACAAAAACAGATAGAATGTAAAGAAACATGGAGGGTTAGGTGTAGAAATGGTATAAAACCGCCGAATCCTCCCCCTCTGTTCCCTAGAAGTGGATACGTCTCATGTCAAAAAGAAAAATTACCGTCATCCCGGGCGACGGCATCGGCCCCAGCATCATCGAATCCGCCATCCAGATCCTGACCCACGCCGGTTGTGACTTCGAATACGAATACGCAGACGCCGGCCTGGTGGCGCTGGAGAAGCACGGCGAGCTGCTGCCCCAGGCGACGCTGGATCTCATCGAGAAGAACAAGGTCAGCCTGAAGGGCCCGCTCACCACTCCGGTCGGCGGTGGCTTCACCTCCATCAACGTCTCCCTGCGCAAGAAATTCAACCTCTACGCCAACGTCCGCCCGGTGCTCTCCTTCAAGGGGACCCGCAGCCGTTACGACAACATCGACATCATCACGGTACGCGAGAACACCGAAGGCATGTATTCGGGCGCCGGTCAGAAGCGCAGCGACGACAACAAGAGCGCCGAGGCGATGAGCATCATCACCCGCGAAGGGGCGGAACGCATCGTCAAGTTCGCCTTCGAGCTGGCGCGCCAGGAAGGACGCAAGAAAGTCACCATCATCCACAAGGCCAACATCCTCAAGTCCACCTCCGGCCTGTTCCTGGAAGTGGCCCGTGAAGTGGCCAGCCGCTACCCGGACATCCAGAGCGAAGAGATGATCGTCGATGCCGCCTGCATGAACCTGGTGATGTACCCGGAGCGCTTCGACGTCATGGTCACCACCAACCTGTTCGGCGACATCCTGTCGGACCTGTGTGCCGGTCTGGTGGGGGGCTTAGGAATGGCGCCTGGCGCCAATATCGGCGATGGCGCCGCCATCTTCGAAGCGGTGCACGGCTCGGCGCCGGATATCGCCGGCAAGAACATCGCCAACCCGACCTCGGTGATCCTCGCCTCCATCCAGATGCTGGAGTATCTGGGCATGCAGGACAAGGCCGAACGGATCCGTGAGGCGGTACGCGCCACCATCGAATCAGGCGACCGGGTGACCCGGGATCTGGGGGGCACCGCTTCCACCAGCGAGTTCACCCAATCCATCATCGACCGTTTGCAATAACACCCAAGATATTGATTTTAAAAGGGAGCTTCGGCTCCCTTTGTTTTATCTCGCGGCGCTCTCCCCCCTTTGTCGATTGGCTACTATGTTCAATAGATAAGGGATAAGGAGATCCATTATGCGCGCTATCGTTACCCTGCTGCTCATCAGCAGCAACGCCATGGCAGTAGACAGACCGGTCGAGAATGCCTGGCCGCAATTGCCCCCCTCTTCCCAGCAGGCCAGCCAGGTCTGGCGCTCCAACGTGGATACCAACGACCTGCTCAAGGCACCCAAACCGCTCTCCTTCGGGATGGATGTCGTGACCGACAGCGATGGCAACAGTCAGGTCACTCCCTACCAGAAACTGAACCTGACCGCCGAGAAGAGCGTGAGCCTCTCCTTCGAGCAGCACAAACCCAGGATCAAGTTCAAGACCGCCGGCATGAATACCTCCATCAAGCTGCGCGGCAACGGGGTGAAGCTGGAGTTCAGCCCGACCGATCGCACCATACCGCTCGACATCGAGCTCAAGCTCACCGACGGCGAATCCTCGCTGCGTTTCGATTACCGTTTCTGATGGCGCTGAAATCACAAGGCCGACAACCCGTGGGTTGTCGGCCTCGTGGTCAGTGGTTTGCCGCTAAGCAATTACTCCTTGGCGGAGAGCTTGGAAACCCAGTACTTGTTGTAGACGTGCACCGTGATCTCTTCGCGATCGTGATAGAGCTGCTTGGCCTGGATCACGAAGGCATTGTCGATCTCCTTGAGCAGCTCGCGCAGCACCTCGATGTTGTGCACTGCCTCGGCGTAGCGCTTCTTCATCGGCAGCTTGAGGTTGAACATCGCCTCCTGGCAATCGCTCTCCCGGAACCAGTCGGCGATCATGTGGGTGACCCGCGCCGGCTTGTCCACCATGTCGCACACCAGCCAATAGGTGTTCTTCTTGCTCGGACGCCACACGAAACCATCATCGCGGATGTGCTTGACCTGACCGGTATCCATCAGGGACTGGGCCATCATGCCGTTGTCCACCGCCGTCACCATCATGCCGCGACGTACCAGCTGATAGGTCCAGCCACCCGGGCAGGCGCCCAGGTCGACGGCCTTCATGCCGGAGGTGAGGCGCAGGTCCCACTCTTCCCGCGGCACGAACACGTAGAAGGCCTCTTCCAGCTTAAGGCTGGAGCGGCTCGGGGCATCGGCCGGGCAGCGCAGACGCGGGATGCCCATGTGGAATTCGGAGTTGTTGAAGGAGTAGGAGTAACCCAGCAACACGTGATCATTGGCCAGGAAGAAGGCGTGGAACACCGGCCGGTGCGGCGTCTCCTTCTTGGTCAGCAACTCGTTGCCACGCAGCGCCTGGCGCAGCGGCACGGTGAACTTGCGGCAGAAGGCCGACAGCTCTTTTGCCTCGTTGGTATCGGCGGTTTCCACCCGCAGATCGCCGCAGATGGCGTACTCGCGGGTCGCCTCCAGGATGGGGGTGATGCGATCCGACAGATCCAGATCCTTCAGCTCATGGGTCACCACCAGCATCTGGCGAATGAAGATGAGCTCTCTGAACGGCAACTTGCGCGCCAGCAGATCGGCCTGCTCCTCGTCATACAGCTCGAATATCACGTAACCGCTGTCGTCCTTGACCCGGGCGAAACCGTAGCACTGCATGTTACTGGCACGCTCGGTGATCTCTGCCGCCGCCTCTTTCTCAAAACCGGGGCGGCAATAAAGCAGCAGATTATTCATTTTTTCCTCCAAGACGACAGCCAGCCCATATCAGAGCCGCCCATCCCAACATAAAACAGAGGCCACCGGCCGGGGTAATCAGCCCCAGCCCCTTGCTGCCGAGCAGCACCATGGCATAAATACTGCCGGAGAATCCCAGGATCCCCAGCACGAAGGCGGTGCCGGCAAAGGTGATGACCTTGCTGCGCACACCGCACCACCCCAGCACCAACAGGGCCAGGGCGTGGAAAAACTGATACTGCACGGCGGTATTGAACGCCGCCAGACGTGAAGGCTCGATCCCGCTGGCCGCCAGACCATGGGCACCGTAGGCCCCCAGCACGGTTGCCGTCAGGCCGAACACGCCCGCCAGCACCAGCCAATGTCGATGGAATTGCATCCCTTGCCTCCTCGTCGTTCCGCTTCCCATCCTCACGTTTACGTCGGGATGGTCGCGATGAAGTTCTTGATCTGCCCGGCCGCCTGCCGCAGGTTCTCCTGCTCGCTCACCCCGCTGCTCTTGCGCGGTTTGAAGCCATGATCACCATCGGTCAGCCAATGGACCGATACGGCGGGTGAGAAGGGAAAATCAGCCAGTTCGGCACGGGTGCCGAAAGTATCGCGCTCCCCCTGCAACAGCAGGGTCGGCGTCTTGATCTGCTTGAGCACGTCACCCCGCCAGCGGTCGGGGTTGGCCGGGGGGTGGAAAGGATACCCGAGAATGAGCAATCCTGCAGCATTCATCTCGTCCTCGCCATCCTGATAGAGTTCGGCCGCCATCCGCCCGCCCATCGACTTGCCGGCCAGAAACAGCCGGGGATGAGCAAACTCCTTCGCCATCTGGCGCCAGTGCGCCAGCAGCACGGGTTGCCTGTCCGGTGGTCTGCGTTTGCCATCCAGCGCACGCTTGCTCATGTAGGGGAAGTTGAAGCGCACCACCTCGATGTCCGGCCCGGCCAGCAGGCGCGACAACTCGGCCAGAAAGGCATGCTCCATGCCCGCGCCGGCGCCATGGGCCAGCAGAATGCGGACAGGGGCATCGACAGCCCCCTCCCGGATCACCTCATGCATCGGCCAGCCGTGCCCGGCGACGGGCCTCCTCCTGCTCCACCAGCTCCAGCATCCAGTCGCGGAAGGCTACTATCTTGCCCTGATCGGACTGCTGCTCCTGGCACACCAGATAGAAGGCGTTCTTGCTCACCAGCACCTGCTCGAACGGGCAGATGAGGCGGCCGGCCTCTATTTCGGGCTGGGCCAGCACGCTGTGACCAAGGGCCACCCCCTGGCCGTGAATGGCCGCCTGGATCACCATGGTGGAGTGGCTGAAGATGGGCCCCTGATTGACGTTGGGCGCATCGATGTCGAGCTGGCGAAACCAGGCCTTCCAGTCGCGGCGCGAGGTGTCGTGCAGCAGGGTGTGGCGGGTCAGATCGTCCGGGGTACGCAGCGGCTTGGGGCCGGTCAGCAGCAGCGGCGAACAGACCGGGATCAGATACTCGGTGTGCAGCTTGTCGGCGCGTAGCCCAGGCCAGTTGCCACGGCCGTAATAGATGGCCACATCCACATCGTCGGTGAGCGAGCCCTCGTCCATGTCCACCGCCTTGATCCGCACATCGATGTCGGGGTGGCGCTCGCTGAACTTCACCAGCCTGGGCACCAGCCACTGGATGGCGAAACTCGGCTGCAGGGAGACGGTGAGCGCCCCCTTGGCGCTGCGCGCCAGCAGCTTGTCGGTCGCCTCCGAGATGGAGGTGAAGATGTCCTTGATGTCGAGGAAGTAGCCCTGCCCTTCCTCGGTCAACAGCAGGGAGCGGTTCTTGCGGCGAAACAGCTTGATGCCGAGGTACTCTTCCAGCGCCTTGATCTGGTGACTGATGGCGGCCTGGGTCACGAAAAGCTCTTCCGCAGCCCGGGTGAAGCTTAAATGACGAGCCGCGGCTTCGAATGCTTTCAGTGCATTGAGCGGGGGTAAACGACGAGACATGAGACCAGCCGACGATGAGTTTTTCTAATGGGCCGCATTATAATTTGTCGGTTGCGGGTCGACCAGTGAATAAACATAATTCGCTTCGCAATCCGTTGTCATATGGCTCACTTTTTCTCTTCCATGTTGGTTTACATGTGATTTTTGTGAGTCACTGGACTGCGATTGTGGTGTTGTGTTTCTTCCTCTGCGGGAAGAGGGGTTTAAATCGGACCGATTTAACCCAGTCTGTCATCTGAATGTGTTTGGCGCCTCCGGTTGGATGGCGCCTTTTTTCTTATCCCTATACCTTGAACTGCCCCACCAGTTGCTGCTGCTTGTCGGCCAGCGCCGACAACTCGCGACCGTTTTCGGCGGAGCTGGCCGCCTCGGCACGGATGGTGTGGCTCACGTCGCGAATGTTGCTGACGTTGCGATTGATCTCGTCCGCCACCCCGCTCTGCTCCTGCGCCGCCCTGGCAATCTGCTCGTTCATCTGATGGATGGTCGCCACCGCGTGGATGATCTGCTCCAGCACGCTGACCGACAAGTCCACCTTGGTGAGCGTCAGATCCGCCTGGCTGTGGCCGGTCATGATCGCCTTCACCACGGCCTCGGTACCGGACTGCAGCTGGCCGATGAGGGTCTGGATCTCGACGATGGCGTTCTGGGTGCGACCCGCCAGGTTGCGCACCTCGTCCGCTACCACCGCAAAGCCACGGCCCTGCTCACCGGCCCGCGCCGCCTCGATGGCGGCATTGAGCGCCAGCAGGTTGGTCTGCTCGGCGATCCCCTGGATCACCACCAGAATGTCGTTGATGTTCTCGCTGTTGGCTGACAGGTGCTCCACCACCGGCTTGGCGTCGCTGATCACCGCCATCAGCTTGCGCATCGCCTCCTGGGTATCCGCCACCACGTACTTGCCCTCCTGCGCCGCCGTATCCGCCTGATTGGCCGCGGCCACCGCCGAATTGGCATTGCCCGCTACCTGCAGAGCGGTGGCGCTCAGCTCCTCGAACGCGGTCGCCACCAGATCCACCTCCTGATACTGGGCCTGCATGCCGGCACTGGTACGCTCGGCAACGCTGGCGGCCTGTTCGGCGCTGGCCCGGGTGCCAGCAACGGTATCGATGACCTGGCTGATGGTGCTCTGCAGTTTGTTGAGGAAGCTGTTAAACCACTTGGCCAGCTCGCCAATCTCGTCGTCACGGCGCAGCTCGATGCGCTGGGTGAGGTCCCCCTCGCCGCTGGCGATGTCCTTGAGGCGGGCCACCACGGCGCGGATGGGGGCCACTATCTGGTGGGCCATCAGCCAGATGCAGATCAGCGCGACCGCCGAGATGAGGCCGCCGATGAGCAGCTGGGTCATCACGCTGCGGCTGGCCTGACCGGAGAGCTCGTCCTGCAGCTGGAGGGCCGACGCCAGCACCACGCTGCGCGGCAGTTCGATGTAGATGCCCCATTTCTGCTCGGTGCCCCGCATCTTGACCGGCACGAAAGTCTGCAGCAGGGTGCCGTCAGGACTCCAGCGGCTGCTGACCTGTCCCTGACCCAGCCAGCCCAGCAGCTCGCCGGCCAGGGTCTGATACTGCTGGCCGAGCGGGCTGCCCAGGGTGACATCAAAACCGTCCACGCCGGCGACACGGCCCTGGCTGCTGACCAGCAGCACCTTGCCCTGCCCCTCGTAGAGCTCCTGATCCATCTCCTTGACCAGGCTCTGCAGCGCGGTCAGCGAGATATCCACGCCCACCATGCCGAGCAGCTTCTCTTGCTCCAGCAGGGGCACGGTCACCGAGGTCATCAACACCTTCTGCGAGCCCACATCATCGAGGTAAGGTTCCAGCAGACAGAGCGCCTTGCTGCGGATGCTGCAGCGATACCACTCGTTCTCCACTCCGCCGGCCGCCGTCGGGCTCTGGTCCGCCAGCACGGATTCGTTTTGCACCTCGGGTTCTATCTTGCCGTCGACCCGCGCCCAGTAGGTGGAGAAGCGGCCCTGATCGTTGGAGCCCAGCGCACTGGAGCCGTGATAATTGCTGTCTTCACCGTCGAGCTGATCCGGCTCGAACACCGCATAGACGCCGAGCAGGTTGTCAGAGGAGGCGGCCGCGTCGTGCAGTTGCTGATTGACGGCGGTGCGCAGCGTTTCGGAGGAGCCGAAATTGTCGGCCGCATTCTTGCGCTGGAACAGGATCCCCTGCCCCAGTAGGGTGGCCCGGAAGTAGGCCTCGTCCAGATAGCTGGTCACCTTGGCCGCCTGCTCGGAACCCATCGCCTTCATCCAGTTTTCGGCCGCACTCTGGGCTTCCGCCGTGGTGGAGGTCAGCACCTGATCCTGCATGTTGGCAGCACTGAAGAGGGAAGAGGCCACCAAGGCTCCGGCACTGGCCACCAAACAACAACCGGCGATCAGGGTGATCCGCCCCTGAACAGAAAGAGAACTCATGCCACCATTTCCTAGCTTTTTACAGATGTGATCAGTGTATCGGTTTTAGAAACAAAAACTTAACCTTATCACGCTAAATCCAGGGCAAGTTGGTTCACTTCGCCGGCTGCGGGCAGGCCGACCACCAATCCCAGTAGCCGAATGGGTTTGCCCTGCGCCCGCAGCAAGCCTTCGTGCAGCAGATCGTGAAACCGCTCCGGCTGGTAACCGCCGCGCCGGTAGACGGTGGTCTGCTGAAAATCGGCGAACTTGAGCTTGATCCCCTGCCCCATCAGCTGCTCCTTGCCGTGGCTGACCGAGAAACGCTGCTCCAGCTCGGGGATGAGCTGGCGGAGCACCTGCCAGCAGGCGGCCTCATCCAGCACGTCGCTGGCGAGCGTCGTCTCCACCCCGATGGTCTTGCGCACCCGCTGGGCCTGCACCGGCTGCTCGTCGTGGCCCCAGATCCGCCCGGCCAGCATCTCCCCGAGCTTGCCGAAACGGGCGATCAGCTCCTCATTGCCGAGCTGGCGGGCATCTTCGCAGGAGTAAAGGCCGAGCGACTCCAGCCGGTCCGCGGTCTTGCGGCCGATGCCGGGCAACTTGCCAAGCGGCAGCTGGCGCACGAACTCATCCACCTCCTGCGGGCGGATCACGAACAGTCCATCCGGCTTGCGCTGCTCGGAGGCGAGCTTGGCCAGAAACTTGTTCGGCGCCACCCCGGCCGAGCCGGTCAGCCCCAGCTCGGTATTGATCGCGGCGCGGATCTCGCGGGCCATCAGGGTGGCACTGCCACCACAGCAGGGGCTCATCGTCACATCGAGATAGGCCTCATCGAGGGAGAGCGGCTCCACCTGCTCGGTGTAGCGCAGGAAGATGGCCCGCAGCTGACGGGAAACCTCCTTGTAGACCGCCATCCGACCGGGAATGAGCACCAGCGGCGGGCAGAGCTTGCGAGCCAGAGCGCTCGGCATGGCGGAGCGCACCCCGAAGCGGCGCGCCACATAGTTGCAGGTCGAGATGACGCCGCGCCTGTCAGCCGAGCCGCCGATGGCCAGCGGCACCTCGCGCAGGGCCGGGTTGTCCCGCATCTCTACCGCGGCATAGAAGCAGTCCATGTCGATGTGAATGATCTTGCGCATACCACTGTACGAATAAACAGGTAACCTGCCTATGCTAACCCAGTGCTGCCATTTCTGCCATCGGCATGAAATGAGGGTCAGATATAGACTCTTAAGGCACCATTGGTTAGCGCATCATGCAAGGAGGGTGAGATGAAGATAGGTTGGCTGGGATTGGGGCTCTGCCTGCTGGCACAGCCGGGCAGCAGCAAGGACAACCCGACCGCCGAGTGCAGCTGGCTGTATGACCGCATCGCGGCGCTGGAACAGGCCATCAAACAGGGCGACGAGCTGGGCACCCGGGAGGAGCTGGCACGCTGGCGGGCTGAGTTCAAAAAGAAAGCCTGCCAGCAATATGACTACTGAGTCTTTTGCAAAAAATAACGGGCTGACCATCAGGTCAGCCCGTCGGTTATCCGGCACGGGGTCGAGTACGACTCGGCGCCCTGTCCGCTCAGATGATCCGGTTCTCCGCCAGCATCTTGCGACGGGCCTCTTCCTTGGCCATCTTCTTCTTGCGGTTGTCACAGGGTTCCGGGCAATCACACTCTTTTTCGATACCTATGCTGCCGAGCCCGCCGCAGGAGCCGGAGATGGTCTTCTTCTGGAAGATGTAACCGATGGCCATGGCCACCACTACCGCCAGAAATACCCCGAAGGTGATCAAAAAAATCTGCATGTTACCGCCCCTTATTTTCTAACCAGATACTGTTTGAAGGCATCGGAGTAGAACTCCTCGAAGCCATCATCCGTCTTGGTGATCACGAAGATAGCCAAGCCCCGCTCCTTGGCATAAGCCAGGCTCTTCTCGGGCCCGAGCACCATGAACACGGTCGCCAACCCGTCTGCGGTCATGCAGGAGGGGTGAATGACGGTCACCGACACCATCCGATGCTGGATCGGCTTGCCGGTCATGGGATCGATGGTGTGGGAGAAGCGCTTGCCGTCCAGCTCGTAATAGTTGCGGTACTCGCCCGAGGTAGCCACCCCGTTGTCACCGGCCACGATCACTTCCTGCACCGAACCGGCGTTGGCGGTGGGCTTCTCGATGGCGACTCGCCAGGGGTGCCCCTTGCCGTTGACACCGTTGATCCGCAGCTCGCCACCGATCTCCACCAGATAGTTGCGCGAGCCCATGGACTCCAGATACTCGGCCACCTTGTCGACCCCAAAGCCCTTGGCGATGGCGGAGAGATCCACGTAGAGATCCGGGATGTCCTTTTGCAGGGTATCGGCATCGGCCGAGGTGATCACGTGCAGATTGCCGAGCCCGGTCTTCTGGCGGGTCTGGGTGATCAGCTCGTCGGAAGGCATCTTGGTCGGCCTGGCATCGGGCCCGAAGCCCCACAGATTGACCAAGGGGCCGACGGTGACGTCCAGCGCCCCGCGGCTCTCACGGCCAATGTGAATGGCCTCGGTCACCACCCGCGCGGTATCGCGGGAGACCACCACCGGCGTCGAGCCGCGATGCTGGTTGAAGCGCGACAGCTCGGAATCGGGGCGGTAGGTCGACATCTGATCGTTGACCCGTTCCAGCAGTACATCGACTTCGGCCTGGAACTTGGCGGGATCCGTGATGACGCTGTCCGCCACCTTGATGGAGTAATAGGTACCCATGGTGCTGCCGGTGATGTGGATCTCCGGCTTCGATTGGACCGTTTGTTCCTGACCGCACCCAGTCAAGAAAAAGGCTAGCCCGAAGGCTAGCCAGGTCTTTACAACACTGTGCATTTATTAACCACCAAAGTCATCCAGCAGGATGTTTTCGTCTTCAACACCTAGGTTTTTCAGCATGTTGATGACGGCAGCGTTCATGACGGGAGGCCCACACATGTAGAACTCGCAATCTTCCGGCGCCTCGTGGTTCTTGAGATAGTTCTCGAACAGCACGTTGTGGATGAAGCCGGTGTAGCCGTCCCAGTTGTCTTCCGGTTGCGGATCCGACAGGGCGACGTGCCACTGGAAGTTGTCGTTCTCGGCCTGCAGCATGTCGAAGTCTTCGACATAGAACATCTCGCGCTTGGAACGGGCACCGTACCAGAAGCTCATCTTGCGCTTGGTCTTCAGACGGCGCAGCTGATCGAAGATGTGGGAACGCATCGGCGCCATACCGGCACCACCACCGATGAACACCATCTCGGCATCGGTGTCCTTAGCGAAGAACTCGCCGAACGGACCGGAGATGGTCACCTTGTCGCCAGCCTTCAGGCTGAAGATGTAGGAGGACATCTGGCCGGGAGGGGCAGTCCAGTTGCTCGGCGGCGGGGTCGCGATCCGCACGTTCAGCATGATGATGCCGAACTCTTCCGGATAGTTGGCCATGGAGTAGGCACGGATGATCGGCTCGTTGACCTTGGACTCCAGCTCGAAGATCTTGAAGCGATCCCAGTCACCACGATACTCCTCGGGAATATCGAAGTTCTTGTACTGCACGTGGTGAGCCGGCGCTTCGATCTGGATATAACCACCGGCGCGGAACGGTACGCTCTCGCCATCCGGGATCTGCAGCTTGAGCTCCTTGATGAAGGTGGCCTTGTTGTCATTGGAGATGACGGTACAGTCCCACTTCTTCACCCCGAAGATCTCTTCCGGCAGTTCGATGTCCATGTCGGAACGAACGGTGACCTGACAGGCCAGACGCTCGCCGTGACGGGCTTCGCCCTTGCTGATGTGATCCAGCTCGGTCGGCAGGATATCGCCGCCACCGGATTTCACCCGTACCTTGCACTGACCACAGGAGCCGCCACCGCCGCAGGCGGAGGAGACGAAGATACCGCTGCCGGCCAGCACGCCGAGCAGCTTGCCACCCGCCGGGCTGGTCACAGCCTTGGCCGGGTCGCCGTTGATGCTGATTGTCACGTCACCGGCGGTCACCAGCTTGGACTTGGCGAACAGAATGACTGCCACCAAGGCCAGCAGGATCACGGTGAACATGACCACACCCAGAATAATTTCCATCTATATTTCCTTTCCGATTACAGGGAAATACCAGAGAAGGACATGAAGCCCAGCGCCATCAGACCCGCAGTGATGAAGGTGATGCCCAGGCCACGCAGGCCTTCTGGAACATCGGAATACTTCATCTTCTCGCGGATCCCCGCCATCGCGACGATGGCAAGCATCCAGCCGGCACCCGAACCCACGCCATAGACCACGGACTCAACGAAGTTGTAGTCACGCTGCACCATGAAGGAGACGCCACCGAAGATGGCGCAGTTCACTGTGATGAGCGGCAGGAAGATACCGAGCGCGTTGTAGAGAGCCGGGAAGTACTTGTCCAGCGCCATCTCCAGGATCTGCACCAGTGCCGCAATCACCCCGATGAAGGTGATGAAGCTCAGGAAGCTTAAGTCCAGGCCGGAAACCAGGGCACCGTCCTTGAGGACGTAGTTGTAGATCAGGTTGTTGGCCGGGACGGCCACGGTCTGAACCACGATAACGGCGATCCCTAGGCCCATGGCGGTCTTGACCTTCTTGGACACCGCCAGGAAGGTACACATCCCCAGGAAGAAGGAGAGCGCCAGGTTCTCGATGAAGATCGAGCGAATCAACAGACTGATATAGTGTTCCATACCTTAATCCTTCGCCTCCACCTGCTTGGGATCCTTGGTGCGCACGCCCCAGATGATCAGACCAATGATGAAGAACGCACTCGGCGGCAGCAGCAGCAGGCCGTTGGGCACATACCAGCCACCATTGTTCACCAGCGGCAGCAGTTCGATGCCAAACCAGGTACCGGAGCCCAGGATTTCACGCACGGTGGCCACGGTCAGCAGCACGGCGCCATAACCCAGGCCGTTGCCGATACCGTCCAGGAAGGAGGGCAGCGGGGCACTCTTCATGGCATAGGCTTCGGCACGACCCATCACGATACAGTTGGTGATGATGAGGCCGACGAACACCGACAGCTGCTTGGAGATGTCGTAGGCATACGCCTTGAGCACCTGGTCAACCACGATAACCAGCGAGGCAATCACCGCCATCTGGGCGATGATCCGCACGCTGTTCGGGATCTGGTTGCGGATCAGGGAGATGAACAGGTTGGAGAAGGCGGTGACCGCGGTAACGGCCAGCGTCATCACGAACGCCGTCTTCATCTGGCTGGTAACGGCCAGCGCGGAACAGACCCCCAGCACCTGCAGTGCAATGGGGTTGTTGCCGAGCACAGGCGTCAACAGCAACTTTTTCATTTCGCTCTTGTCAGCCATTGTTGATTTCTCCTGCACGAACCTTGGCCAGGAAAGGACCGAAGCCCTCGGGACCCATCCAGAAGTCGAAGGTATGCTGTACGCCGTTACCGGTCAGGGTCGCGCCGGACAGGCCGTCGATCTCATGCTCGGAACCAGCCGGAGCATGACCCTTGATCACCCGCAGTGCCGGCATGCCATCCTGATCGAACAGCTTCTTGCCGACGAACAGTTCGCGCCAGGCCGGGTTTTCGATCTCGCCGCCCAGACCCGGGGTTTCACCGTGGTCATAGTAGGTGATGCCCTTGATGGTCTGGCCATCGGCCGCGACCGCCACGAAGGCGTACATGGTGGACCACAGACCCTGGCCGTAGATCGGCAGGATGATGTTGTCGACCTTGCCCTCGGCATCTTTCGCGAAGAACACCGGGATCAGTTTGGAGATTTGACGCAGGCCGGCCTTGTCGTCGGCCGGGGCCAGACGAATGCTCTTGGCCGGGTCTTTTGCCGCCAGCTTGGTATCGAAGTTGTCGGCATCACCGTCAACGAACTCACCGGTCGTCAAGTCAACCAGACGCGCTTCAATCTTGTCACCGTACAGCTGGGCCAGATCGCGCTTGGCCACGCTGCTGATGTCGACACCGGCGACGGACAGAATGTTGCTTTGCTTGTCCAGCGCCCGGTTTTCCAGCTGGGCCGGACGCAGTCCCACGGCGGCCACGGAGACCACGATGGAGCAGACCAGGCACAGACCGGTCACTATGGTGAGGGTGCCGACAGTAGAGTCTTTATTAAACGCCACGAGCGATCCTCCGCTTGATGTTCGCCTGCGCCACGAAATGGTCAAACAAGGGGGCAAACAGGTTGGCAAACAGAATGGCCAGCATCATGCCTTCCGGGAAGGCGGGGTTCACCACCCGGATCAGCACCACCATCACCCCGATCAGGGCGCCATACCACCACTTGCCCTTGTTGGTGAAGGCAGCGGAGACCGGATCGGTCGCCATGAAGGCCATACCAAAGGCGAAGCCGCCCAGCACCAGATGCCAGTGCCACGGCATGTTGAACATGGGGTTGGTATCGGAACCGATGACGTTGAACAGCAGGGAGGTCGCTACCATGCCGATCATCACGCCGGCGATGATGCGCCAGGAGGCGATCCGCATGTAGACGATCATGGCCGCACCGATGAGGATCATCAGGGTGGAGACTTCACCGATGGAACCGGGCAGGTTGCCAAGGAAGGCGTCCATCCAGCTGATGGTCTGGCCGGTGGCACCGTTGATCAGCGCCATCTGGCCGCCCTGGGCCCATTGGCTCAGCGCGGTGGCACCCGAGTAGCCGTCGACGGCAACCCAGACCGCATCACCGGAGATCTGGCCCGGATAGGCGAAGAACAGGAAGGCACGACCCGCCAGCGCCGGGTTCAGGAAGTTCTTGCCGGTACCACCGAACACTTCCTTGGCCAGCACCACACCGAAGGTGATACCCAGGGCAGCTTGCCACAAGGGCAGCTCGGGCGGCACGATCAGCGCGAACAGGATGGAGGTCACGAAGAAGCCTTCGTTGATCTCGTGCTTGCGCACCATGGCGAACAGCACTTCCCAGAAGCCACCGACCAGGAACACGGTCAGGTAGATGGGCAGGAAGTGGGCAGCACCGATCAGCATCTTGCTGCCGATGCCGGCGACGGCCGGATCCAGCGAAGCACCCAGCAGGGTGGCGATGGTGTATTGCCAGGTGTCGGCACCGGCAGCCGTGCCCAGATGGGCGATGGCGGCGATGGATTGGTTGCCGACGTTGTACATGCCCCAGAACATGGCCGGGAACACGGCCAGCCACACCATGATCATCATGCGCTTCAGATCGATCGCATCACGGACGTGGGCGGCATTGCGGGTCACGGAACCCGGGGTATAAAACAGGGTGTACGCCGCTTCGAACAGGGCATAGTACTTGGCGTACTTGCCACCCGGCTCGAAGTGATGTTCCATATTTTCAAGAAGTTGCTTGAAACTCATCGCTTAACCTTCCAGTTCGATCTTGGTCAGGCACTCACGCAAGACTGGGCCGTACTCGGTCTTGCCGGGGCAGACGAAGGTACAGAGCGCCAGATCTTCCTCATCCAGCTCCAGACAGCCGAGTGCTTGCGCATTATCGGTGTCGCCGGAGACCAGATCCCGCAGCAGCAGGGTCGGCAGGATGTCGAGCGGCATCACGCGCTCATAGTTGCCGATAGGCACCATGGAGCGATCACTACCGTTGGTGGTGGTAGTGAAGTTGATGAGTTTGCCCTTCATCAGGTGAGAGAGGGTGGTACGGGTGATGGAGAACTTGCTGGCGCTGGGATTGACCCAACCCAGGAACTCTTTCTCGCGACCTTCACCCAGTACGCTGACCTGATTGTGGTAGCGACCCAGGTAGTCATGTACCCCTTCGGCCTTGGCACCGCTCAGCAGGGAACCGGAGATGATGCGATTCTCGTCCGCACGCAGCTCGTTGTTGGTCAGCTGGCTGATGCAGGCACCCATGCGGGTACGCAGCAGACGCGGTTTGACCACGTTCGGGCCGGCCAGCGCGATCACCTTGTCGGTAAAGATCTGACCGGTGGTGAACAGCTTGCCGTAGGCGATCACATCCTGATAGTTGATGTGCCACTGCACCTTCTTGGCACCGACCGGGTCCAGGAAGTGGATGTGGGTACCGGGCAGACCGGCAGGGTGCGGGCCGACGAACACCTCTTCCTTGACTTGCGCCAGGGAAGCGTGCGGCAGGCTCGCCTCGCCCTTGCAGACGTAGACGGTGCCATCGGTCAGACGAGTCAGCACGGCCAGACCGTCGAGGAAAGCCTGGGCCTGTTCCTTGATGATCAGCTCCGCACTGGCAGCCAGCGGGTTGGTGTCCATGGCGGTGACGAAGATGGCGCGAGGGGTGGAACCCACGGCCGGCACCTTGCTGAACGGGCGGGTACGCAACGCGGTCCATTGGCCGGACGCGACCAGGATCTCTTGCACCTTGCTGCGCTCGAGCTTGGCCAGCTCGGCAGACGCAAAGTGCTCGAAGGTCACCTGCTCGTCGGACCCATCGATATCGATGACAACGGATTGCAGAATGCGCTTGGCACCCCGGTTGATCTCTGAAACCACACCGGTGGCGGGGGCCGTGAATTTAACGCCGGGATTCTTCTTATCTTCGAAGAGCTCCTGACCTTTAATGACGCGATCACCTACTTTGACAAACATAGTAGGACGCATCCCCACGAACTCTTCGCCGAGTGTAGCAACACGGGTGATGGCCGGGCCATCGTAGATTACTTGCTCCGGAGCACCCAGCACGGGGATGTCCAGTCCTCTTTTAATTGTAATCATACTCACTTGCACTACCGTTAAGGGAAGACAGGTTGGTTAGCGCCGAGAAATACATCACGACGAGTTGTTGAATGAGCCCGTTGATGTTGCGGGATGATGTCTAAGAAACAAACAAATCAGCAACATACAGGGTCATTCAAAAGCGCCTGAGTTTACCACTTATGGCGAGTTGCCTGCCATGCAAAATGGGGAAAATCCCCGCTCTATCACAAAATCATCGAAATTTAATCACGCGGCTTTTTTTCACGAAACCTCAGGCGCGGCTTCGAGTTAGCCATTATTACCCAAAAATGGGTAATGGTTTTTATGTTCAAAAAAGGATTAGAAATCTTGATGTCAGGGCGGGAGGTTGGCGTCCCGTTCCACAGCCAGGGACGCCACCGGAAAACGTTTATGAATTGTTAACTAGTCGCAGATTGAGTAATCAATTCGTCAATAGCCTTAGGAGAGGCCGTTTTTACTGACGCAGCTGGGGGTGGTCGGTGCCTGCTCCCGCTGTTGCCACTCCTGCTCGGTATAGGTATGCAGCGCCAATGCATGAATGGCCCCCGCCAACTCTTCGGCCAGCACTCCGTTGACCTGACGATGACGCCCCAGCAGCCGCTGTCCTTCAAACGCCTGGCTCACCACCACCACCTTGAAGTGGCTCTCGGAGCCCGGCGCCACCCGGTGCATGTAGCTTTCGTTGATCACTTCCAGATGGCTGGGGGACAAGGCGGCGGCCAGCTTGGCCTCGATCTGTTGTTGCATGGTCACGAGCAAAACTCCCAAAGTGGATGTCCGGCCATTGTAGCCAGGGTTGGCCGGATGACGAAATCGTCCAGAACGGGAAAATGACACGCTTTTCCCCCGCTGCCGTGGCGGCCGGGACTGGTGAAATTCTCCGCCCCCGCTAGAATAGCGCCACTTTGCGCCCCGTCGGCGCCCGTTACATGAATCAGCTGGACACTTCGCCTATGCAAACCCTTCTCGACACGGCCCATTGTCGCCTGACCCTGTATCGCTATCCACGCCAGCTCCAGGATCCGTTGCAGGCCTGGGACGCCGCAGACGAGTACCTGATCAACACCCTGGCCGAGGAGCCTCTCGAGCGCGACGGCCCGGTCATCATCATGAACGATGGCTTCGGCGCGCTGGCCGCCTACCTGCACGGCCATTCCCCTGTCTGCGTGACCGACTCCCATATCAGCGAGCGGGCCACCCTGGCCAACCTCGCGGAGAACGGCCTGGATCCCCATGCCATCCGCCTGCAGGATGCACTGGCCCCCCTGCCCGATGCCCCCGCACTGGTGGTGATCAAGGTCTCCAAATATCAGGCGCTGCTGGAGCAGCAACTGCTGGCCCTGCGCCAGGTGGCCACCCCCGCCACCCGCGTCATCGCCGCCGGCAAGGCCAAAGACATCCACAGCTCCACTCTGGCGCTGTTTGAAAAATACCTGGGACCGACCCGCACCTCGCTGGCCTGGAAGAAGGCCCGCCTCATTCACTGCACCCCGGCCGCTACGCCTGCTGAACGGCCCGCGCTGACCAATCCCTTTCCCACGGTCTGGCCGCTGGAGGGCACCGACATGCTCATCCACAACCACGCCAACGTGTTTTCACGTACCAGCCTGGATATCGGCGCCCGCTTCATGCTGGACAACCTGCCGATCCACAGCGCCCGCAAGGTGATCGATCTGGGTTGCGGCAACGGCGTGCTGGGGCTCTCCCTGCTGGCACGGGACGCCGAGGTGGAGGTGACCTTCATCGACGAGTCCCACATGGCGGTCGCCTCGGCCCGGCTCAACGTCGAACACAATCTGCCGGCTGTCCTGCCCCGCGCCCACTTCCTGGTCAACAACTGTCTCGACGGCGTGGCGGTCGGCTCGGTGGACCGGATCCTCTGCAACCCGCCGTTCCACCAGTTGCAGGCGATCACCGACCATATCGCCTGGCAGATGTTCAGCGATGCCCATCGGGTGTTGCCCAAGGGCGGCGAACTCTGGATAGTAGGCAACCGTCACCTGGATTATCACAACAAGCTCAAGCGCCTGTTTGCCAACGCACAAGTCGTTGCGTCGAACAGCAAATTCGTTATTTTGAAAGCCATCAAACGCTAAACAGAAAGCTAAAGGAAACCCATGATGAAAAAGTCACTCTTGCTGCTGGCCGCCCTGATGCTGGGTGGTTGTGCGACTCACTGGCCGGAGACCGCCCTGCTCAACCCGCAGGTGATCCCTTCCAATCAGCAGTACTACTCCGGCAACCGCATCACCCTGGAAGGGGTGGACAAGCGTGAAGCCGCCTACGTCTTCTCCATCAAGAAGAAAGAGAAAGCTGCCGTGCTGGTCAACAGCGAACAGCCGCTCAACAACCTGCTGGCCGAAAAGCTGGCAGAAGGGCTGCGCAGCCAGGGGCTGGAAGTGGGCAACAGCGGTACCACCAACCTGACCCTGGCCATCTCCAGTGCCGCGGTCACGGTGGAAGAGAAGACCTTCACCTATGTCACCAAGTCCCGCGTCAGCCTGCAGGTGATCGCCGATTTCCAGGGCAGCAAGCTGACCAAGCAGTTCAACATGTCCTCCAGCAAGGAAGGCCCGGGTGAGCCGAGCATGGCCGAGCTGGAATCCATCCTGAACCAGCAGCTGGGCAGCCTGCTGCAGCAGATCATGGCGGACAACGCCCTGCGCGGTTATCTCAAGGGTCAGCCGAGCTGAGCGAGGAGCGGATAGATGAAAAAACTCTGGTTACTGGCCATGCTGATCGCCCCGCTGGCGTTCGCCGGCCCCAAGGTCAGGATGGAGACCAACCACGGCAATATCGTGGTGGAACTGGCGTCCAAACAGGCGCCGCAGACGGTGAAGAACTTCCTGCGCTACGTGGCGGATGGCAGCTATGACGGCAGCATCTTCCACCGGGTGATCCAGGACTTCGTGGTGCAGGGGGGCGGCTACAACCAGCAGTTCCAGCAACTGCCGACCTTCGATCCCGTGGTCAACGAATCCAAGGGCGGCCTGCCCAACAAGCGCGGCAGCATTGCCATGGCCCGCACCCAGGCGGTCGACAGCGCCACTCGCCAGTTCTACTTCAACCTGGTCGACAACAACAACCTCAACGCCAATGCCGGCGCCGGTTATACCGTGTTTGGTCAGGTGGTGCAGGGCATGGAGGTGCTGGACAAGCTGGCCCAGGTGCAGACCGGTTACAGCCCGATCCTGCGTGCCAACGACGTTCCCACCAGCCCCATCATCCTGAAGAAAGTGGTGCTGCTGGCAGACAAATAACGCGGAGCGGATCACATTCCGCCACCCCGCGCGCTGGGTCACCGGCGCCTCTTTCTATACTCTGGCCTTGCCCCGCTGTTCAGGACTAGGCCCACATAGAGGAGAAGGAGGTTCCGGTGACCTGCAATGATTACATCGCCCAGCACGCCATCCCGCTGGCCCAGACGGTTCGTCACTTTCTGGCACGAGAGATCCCTTATCAACAGCTGGAAGATCTGAGCTGGCAACTGTTGTCCCACTGGCAGGATCTGCCCCAGGTTCCCGCCGACAAGACCCCGGCCTCCGAGCAGGAGGGGGTATTCTGGCACCTGCTGCACAGCCTGCATCAATGGGATGAACAGCAGATCATCGCCGACGTCTGGCTGCGCCTGCAGCTGATGGAGTGCGCCAATTACCTGACCACGGACGGGCCGCTGCCGCGCCACTGCATCGGTCTGCGCCCCTGAATCGCACAACGCCACCCCCGGCTTGCCTTGGCTATCCCTCTCGAACCTGACAAAATGGCGCAATTTTCCCAGAGGAGTCAGGTATTTGAACACTGTCCGTACACCGAGCTGGCGAGACTCGCTCGCCGTCTACCTTGAGACTCGGGTTCTCATCCTGTTTGCCATGGGATTTTCTTCCGGCCTGCCGCTGCTGCTGGTGTTCGGCACCCTGTCGTTCTGGCTGCGCGAAGCGGATGTCAGCCTGACCGACATCGGCTACATGAGCTGGGTGGCGCTGGCCTACGGCTTCAAGTGGCTGTGGTCACCGCTGGTGGATCGGCTGCCGCTCCCGCTGCTCTCCCGCTGGCTGGGCCGGCGCCGCAGCTGGATGCTGTTCTCCCAGTTGCTGATCGCCGCCTCGCTGGTGGGCATGGCCTTATGCGATCCCAAGACCCAGCTCGCCCAGCTGGCCCTGTTCGCCCTGTTGGTGGCATTTGCCTCTGCCACCCAGGACATCGTCATCGACGCCTATCGCATCGAGTCGGCGCCCGAGCGGCTGCAGGCAGCCATGGCAGCCTCCTACATGACCGGTTACCGGCTGGCGATGATCATGGCCGGCGCCGGCGCACTGGCGCTGGCGGCCTGGCTCGGCAGCAACAGCGGTTATGACTACAACGGCTGGCGACTCACCTATCTGCTGATGGCGGGATTGATGTCCCTCGGCGTCATCACCACCCTCTGTTGTCATGAACCGGTGATCGACCTTGCCAGCCAGAATGAGCAGCAGGCGGCCCACAAGACCTTGTTGCTTGCTCGTGGCTGGCCCGCTTCGCTCGCCGGGCTCGGCGCCTGGAGCCACGAAGCCATCTGGTGTCCGTTTGCCGACTTCTTCCGCCGTTACGGCGGCTCGGCCCTGCTGATCCTCGGGCTCATCGCCTGTTATCGCATCTCGGACGTGGTGATGGGGGTGATGTCCAACAGCTTCTACGTGGACATGCAGTTCAGCAAGACCGAGGTGGCCACCATCACCAAGGTGTACGGGGTCATCATGACCCTGGTGGGGGCCGCATTGGGCGGGGTGCTGGTGATGCGCTTTGGCACCCTGCGCATTCTGTTCCTCGGCGCCCTGCTCACCGCCAGCACCAATCTGCTGTTCGCCCTGCTCAACGAGGTGGGCCACAACCTGGAGCTGCTGACCCTGATCATCTCGCTGGACAACCTCAGCGCCGGCATTGCCACGGCCGCCTTCGTGACCTATCTGTCGAGCCTGACCAACGTGGCCTTCTCCGCCACCCAGTACGCCCTGTTCAGCTCGGTGATGCTGCTGCTGCCCAAGCTGCTGGCGGGTTTTTCCGGCCGTTTCGTCGAACAGTTCGGCTACAGCAGCTTCTTCATCAGCACCAGCCTGCTCGGTATTCCGGTGCTGATCCTGATCGTGCTGGTTGCCAAACGAGGAAGATCCTTGCTATCGCAATCGGATAAATAGCAAGCGTTTGCGTAAAATTGGGGGTGATTAGATTCACACTTCCGAATAAAGTTCCCCAGTGCTGGTTTCTCCGATGAATTTATTTGGCTAGAATCCCTTCCGCTCCTTGTGGGCAGGCTACGGAAAACCTCAACTAACGCACAAGAGACCAATAAAATGGCCAAATTTACCAAGACTCTGATCGCTGCCGGTCTGCTGGCTGCCGCCGCTACCCCGGCCTTCGCTGCTGACTACAGCGGTGACATCCACAAGAATGACTACAAGTGGATGCAGTTCAACGTCATGCACACCATCGACCAACGTCCGACTTTCACCGAAGATGGTAACTACAACGATACCTATCTAGAAATGGAGTTTGGTGGTCGTTCTGGTTTGTTTGATCTCTATGGTTATGTTGACGTCTTCGATATTTTCAACTCTCGTCACAGCGATAAGCATGACAAGGGTAATATTTTTATGAAGTTCGCCCCGCGTCTCTCTCTGGATGCGCTGACTGGTAAAGATCTCTCCTTCGGTCCAGTGCAAGAGCTCTACATCGCGTCCCTGAACAACGTTGATGACTCCATGATGGAGAACATGATCGGTCTGGGTGCTGATGTGCAAGTGCCTTGGTTCGGTAAAGTGGGCATGAACCTGTATGCTCGCCATGCAACCGAAAGTGGTTTCGCTGCTGAAGATGGTGACTGGAACGGTTATCAGTTCTCCATGAACTGGTTCAAACCTTTCTACACCTTCTCCAACGGTAGCTTCATATCTTACCAAGGTTATCTGGACTATCTGTTTGACCGTGATACCCATGGTGATGATTTCTATTCATCCAATGGACTGGGTACTTTCCACGGTATCTACTGGCATTCTGACCGCTACGCCGTTGGTTACGGTCTTAAATACTTCAACGAAATCTACGGCCTCAACAACAGTGACCTGACCAAATCCACCGGTTTCGGCCACTACTTCTCCGTTACCTACAAGTTCTAATCGAACGGGTATCAGGAATACAAAAAACCGGAGCAGCTGCTCCGGTTTTTTTATGGCTTGCTGCCGGCAACAGGGGAGAGCCGTGCCCTCCCCCAGCCATCATCAGTCGCGGAAATTCTGGAACTGCATTGGCTGACCCAGCTCGGCGCCGCGCACTAGGGCCATGGTCTCCTGCAGATCATCGCGCTTCTTGCCGGTGACGCGCACTTCGTCACCCTGAATGGCGGCCTGTACCTTGATCTTGGAATCCTTGATCAGCTTCACCAGCTTCTTGGCGATCTCTTTGTCGATCCCCTGCTTGAACTTCACGGTCAGGTGGAAGCGCTTGCCGGAGTGAACGCTGTCACCCACGTCCATGGAGCTGTTCTCGATGTTGCGCTTGAGCAGGACAGCGCGCAGGATCTCGACCATCTGCTTGAGCTGGAAATCGGCATCGGCCTCCAGCTTGACCTCTTCCTTGTTCAATTCGAAGCTGGCTTCGACACCACGAAAATCGAAACGGGTCGCCAGTTCACGATTGGCGTTGTCGACGGCGTTCAACACCTCGTTCATTTTGACTTCAGAGACAATATCGAATGACGGCATAGTGGGCTCCTCATGTTGCGCTATAAGGGGGCAAATCTACCAGAATTACGGCAAATTTGCTGATTTCGATGGGGCTGCTCTGCTAGAATCCCCTGCGCACAGGAATGGCGAGACCCGTTAGAACCTGTTCAACATCTGCCGCGAGAGGTCATCCACAAGGTAAGGCGCTGCGCAGGAACCGGCATGTATATGAATATGTGAGCTACCGGTTGCCTATAAGCAAGTCTCATACAAGCCTTGATCACGACCTCGCAGCAAGATCATGAACTCGTTTCTGGTGTCCGCCAGGCGACATCTTCACTTATCCCCGGCAGGCGGTTGACTGGAATGCAGCCCCTACCTTGATTGAGTCTCTCCATGCCAAGCGGATCACGCGATTACAACCTGACACAAAGTCGACACACCTCCTCCCCCCAATGGACACTGCTGGGCTGCGGCGCCCTGGGCGGCGTCTTCGCCTCCCTGTTGACTCAAAGCGGCCAGGCCACTCGCGTCTTGCTGCGCGAGCGCCACCGCTCCACCCTGCATCCCGGCATCGACTTCACCTCGCTGGAGGGCCACACCCAGCTCATCAACATCGAGCGCGGTTTCATCAGCCAGCCCGGCCAAGTCAAACGGCTGCTGGTGATGACCAAGGCTGGCCAGGTCATCGAGGCGCTGACGCCGCTGGTGGGCCAGCTGGCGACCGACGTGCCCATCGTGCTGCTGCACAACGGCATGGGGATCGCCGAGCAGGTGGTCACCCTGTTCCCGCACAATCCGGTCATCGCCGGCGTCACCAGCCATGGCGCCATGCAGAGCGGCCACTTCGTGTTCCGCCACACCGGCAAGGGCGAAACCTGGCTCGGCCCGGTCAACGAGGCAGCCAGAGCCCACGCCGCCCTGGCGGACGATCTGGCGGCCGCCCTCGGTCAGGCCGGCTGGGATGAACAGATCCAGGCGCGCCAGTGGCAGAAGCTGGCGGTCAACTGCGCCATCAACCCGCTCACCGCGCTCTACAAGCTCAAGAATGGCGAGCTGGCCGGCCCGCGCTTTGCCGATGCCCTGCAGCAGATCTGCGTGGAAGTGGCGGACGTGATGCAGGCCGAAGGCCAGCCCACCGGCAGCGACGAACTGCTGCGCCGGGTCATGACGGTGGTGGAGCTCACCGCCGACAATTACTCTTCCATGTATCAGGACATGGAACAGGGGCGCGAGACCGAGATCGAGGCCATCACCGGCTTCCTGCTGGCCCGGGCTGCCAGCCACGGCATCGCGGTGCCGGTCAATCAGGGTCTCTATCAGGCCATCAAAGAGAAGCAGTGAGCCCGGCGGGCTCGCCAACGCAAGGAGCAAAGGATGAGCGTACTGGTACTGGTGGCCCCCGGGTCGGAAGAGATCGAGACGGTCGCCATCGTCGATACCCTGGTGCGCGGGGACATCGAGGTGGTACTCGCCTCCTGCTGTCCGGCCGGGCAGCGCCAGATCCGCGCCTCCCGTGGCGTGCAGCTGGTGGCGGATTGCCACCTCGACGAGCTGACTGACCAGGTGTTCGAGGGCATCGTCGTGCCGGGCGGCCTGCCCGGCAGCGAGGTTATCCGCGATACGCCGCGCGCCATCGCCCTGCTCAAGGCGCAGGCGGCAGCGCAGCGCTGGCGGGCAGCCATCTGCGCCGCCCCCGCCGTGGTGCTGCAGCACCATGATCTGCTGGGGGATGCCAGCGCCACCTGCCATCCCGCTTTTCAGGCCCGCCTGCCCGTGGCTCAGCTCAGCACGGCGCGAGTGGTGACCGATCAGGCCCATCACCTCATCACCAGCCAGGGGCCAGGCACCGCCATCGAGTTTGCCCTCGAACTGGCGCGGGTGCTGCGCGGTGACGAAGCCGCCCGTGCGGTGGCCGGCCCCATGGTGTTGCCTCCCTCGCTCATGCCCTGAGTAAATTGTCCTCTCGCAATGACAGAGCACCCCTTGCCGATTGGCAAGGGGTGCTCTGCTTTGAGGCGGACTGCAAGCTGTCAGCCGGTTCAGATCCGGCTCAACTGAGCATTTCGGGCCTGAGCTGCTCCATCAGCAGGTGGTTGTCGCTGTAATCCACCGGAATGGCCACCACCGCCGGCCCGCTCACCGCCATGGCGGCGCGCAAGGTTGCTCGCAGATCCTCGGCGCAGGTGACGGCAAACCCGGCTGCCCCGAACGACTCGGCATAGGCCTTGAAGTTGATGGGGCCGAAACTCACTCCGGAGCTGCGGCAGTACTTTTTCTCCTCCTGCATCGCCACCATGTTGTAGCCGTTATCGACCCAGATGATGTGCACTATGTTGGACTTGAGCCGCACCGCGGTCTCCAGCTCCATGCTCGACTGCATGAAGCTGCCGTCACCGGACACCGAGATGATCTTCTCTCCCGGGCGCACCATGGCGGCTCCGATGGCCCAGGGCAGCGCCACCCCCATGGTCTGCTGGCCGTTGGAGATGAGCACCTGGCGGGCCCGGAAACTGTACAGATAACGGGCAATCCAGATGTGGAAGCTGCCCATGTCCACGCACAGGGTCATGTCCTGCCCGATGATGTCCTGCAGCTCCTTGACGATGCGCAGCGGATGGATGGGGGTACCCCCCAGCCGACCGGCATGCTCGGCGAGCTGATGGCGCTGGGCGCGGATCTCGCCGAGCAACGCGGTAATGGCCGGATCCCGCGCCAGCGGCTGATGCAGCATCCGGGTCAGCCGTGCCAGATTGGCGCTGATGGAGCCCACCAGCTCCACCGCCGGGCAGTAGCTGCTGTCGATTTCCGCCGGCAGCGCATCGATGTGCAGCAGCTGGCGCTCACCGGTACCGTTCCACAGCACGGGGTCGTATTCGATGGGGCTGTAGCCGATGCAGACCACCAGATCCGCATCCTGCAACAGCTTGTCCCCCGGCTGGTTGTTGAACAACCCCACCCGCCCGGCAAAGTCGTCGAAATGGTGGGTATCCACCACCCCGGCCGCCTGATAGGTGCCCGTCACCGGCAATCGGCTCTTGTCGAGGAAGGCGCGCACCGCCAGGGAGTTCTCCGGCCGGCTGGCCAGCAGACCGAGCAGCACCACCGGCTTGCGAGCATGGGCCAGCAGGCTCAGCGCCCGATCGATACCGCGCTCGTCGGCCGCCCCCGGCTCGGGAATAGCGCTCGGCACCAGGATGGCGCCGTCGGTCGGCTCGTTGATGATGTCCATCGGCAGGCTGACAAAGGCCGCCCCGGGCCGCCCCAGTTCGGCGCTGCGAAAGGCGTTGGCCATCACCTCGGAGAGGGCGGATCCTGTGCCCACCTGGGCGCTGAACTTGGTGACCGGCCGGCACAGGCTGACGGTATCCAGGCTCTGGTGGGTCAGCTTGAGGCCGTCGGCCCGCCGCACGGCACCGCCCAGCGCCACCATGGCATCCCCTTCCGAGGTGGCGGTGGCAAGACCCGTGATGAGGTTGGCGCAGCCCGGCCCCGAGGTCACCAGCGCCACCCCGGCCTTGCCGGTGAGCCGGCCGACCGCGGCGGCCATGAAGGCGGCATTCGCTTCGTGGCGCACCACTATGGTTTCGATGGGGGAGTCTTCCAGCGCATCGAATACCCTGTCTATCTTGGCCCCGGGAATGCCGAATACCTGCTTGACCCCTTGCGCCTCCAGATGGCGCACCACCAGTTCGGCCCCACAGGCCCAGTGTTGATTTTCCATGATGTCACTCCTTGTTAAGCGAAGGGCTCAGCCTTCGGCGGCGCGGATGGCGCGGTCCAGATCGGCGGGATTGAGGTCGGCCTGCTGAAAGGCCGGATTGCGGGGCAGCTCGATGTTGAGGTGTTGCACCACCGACAGCTGCAATTGGCCGTGGCCCATGGCGTAGTCGAGGATGTGGCCGCCGCCCCGGCGATCCTCGGTGATGAAGTGCTCGTGATAGCCGGCCACGTTGATCCCCTGCACGAAGGGCGGGCAACGAAAGCCGACCAGGGTGCCGCGGCGCTGGCTGAACGAGAACAGCGGCTGGGCCTCGATGGCCTCCAGCATGGGCTTGTAGGGGGGATGCTGGCAGGGAACGGTGCGCACCTGCGCCTGCTCGAACAGGCCGTCGAGCCGAAAGGCGACGAAGACGTTGTCGGTGCCCACCAACCGATCCACCCACTGGTGGATCTCCTCGCGGCTCAGGGGGTGATCGAAGCGGCGCTGCAGGCAGGGGCGAAAGTGGGTCATCACCGCAAACGGGGTCTTCTGCTCGGCGCGGGCCGGACGGGCCGAGCCGTCAGCCTTGAGCTGGTGGATCTGGCGCTCGAAGGCAATCAGCTCGCCGTCGAGCCGGTTGAAGGTCCCGAGGCCGAAGTCACCGTGGCGCAGCAGGTCGGCCATGGTGGTCTCCCCCTCGTAAACCCCCGCCAGCAGGGCGCTCATCAGGGAGCTCTGGTAGACCTCGCCGCCCCCCTGGCGAGCCTGCCAGCGGGCAAACTGCTGGCTTATCTCGATGGCGCAGTCACATGACGAATTGGTTTCCATTTGGACTTCACCTCCAATCCTGTTAGGTTGGCAAATCAGGATTCAATAGTGACCAAGATCACAGTTTGATACCAATATCCAAACCCATCAGCTTCGAGACGTACCAGATATGGAATTCCGTTACCTGCGCTACCTGGTGGCCGTGGCAGACAAACAGAGCTTTACCCGCGCCGCCGAGGCGTTGGGCATGGCCCAGCCGCCGCTCAGCCAGCAGATCCGCAAATTCGAACAGGAGGTGGGAACGCCGCTGTTTCACCGGCTGACCCGCAGCGTGGAGCTGACCGAGGCGGGGCTGAGCCTCTATCAGGATGCCAAGGGGATACTGGCGCAGACCGAGCAGGCCATGCAGAAGGCCAGGCGCATCGCTCGCGGCCAGCTGGGCTCGCTGCGCCTCGGCTTTGCCGGCTCCACCGTGCTGCACCCGAGCGTGCTGCAACTCATCCACGACTTTCGTCAAGCCTGGCCGGAGGTCAGCCTACACCCCATCGAGAACAGCATGCCCAACCTGGTGCGCGATCTGGTGAGCGAGGAGCTGGATGCCGCCATTCTGCGCCTGCCCTGCAGCAGCAGCTCGGCGCTGGCCCACCACCTGATCGACGAGGAGGAGATGCTGATCGCCCTGCCCCCACACCATCCGCTGGCCGGCAGTGGTGCCATCCCCATCGAGACGCTGGCGCAGGATCCCTTCATCCTGTTCCCTCGCGAGCTCGGGCCCGGGCTGCACGACGCCATCACCCAGCGCTGCCAGCGGGCCGGCTTCAGCCCCCGCCTCGGCAGTCAAAGCCCGCAGGTGATCTCCACCGTCGGCATGGTGCAGGCCGGCTTCGGGGTCGCCATCATCCCGCGCTCGGTCAGCGAGCTGCACCCCCATGGCGTCAGCTATCACCCCATCGCCACCGAGCCGCTCACCACCCGCATCAGCCTCGCCACCCGCCGCCATCCCCGCCAGAAAAGCCTGCAACATCTGATTGGGCTGATCCCTGGCCATCATTGAAAGACAAACAAAAACCCCCATCGGCATAAGCTGATGGGGGTTTTGGCACCGTATTATATCGCTAACAAATATTGGCCTGCTGAGTAATTCAACTCACCTTTATCGCCGGTTGAGATGAAACGAGTGGCTATTCAGACACAGGATTCACATCGGTGACGGGTTGGGTAGCACGGTAGGCATCCATGATGGGAGCCCAATCCATCCCGCTAGGAACTGGGTATTGCTTAAATAACGCGCCATATTTCTTGTCGAAATCATCCATATCATATTGGCGCGCTATCGGTACTCTCTGGTCATACCAATCATCGATCACTACTTCGGCAATACCACGAGCAAGCAGAATATCTGGCTTAACATTTAGCCTATCTCCCTTAAGTAACACCTCAAAATAGCCGCCTGGCGCTAGGCCCAAATAGAGCCAGCTACGCCGGTCATAACGACCCTCAACAGAGTAGACTTGACGCATCTGCTGCTCCAGATTGGCAGGTAAGTCCACCTTTATGCGGTAGCGCTTGCGATCATGGAAGGAAACCATCTCAATCACCGCTTTATCGGGGATGGGAACACCGTCGGTAGGCAGACCACTACCGCCCGCCCAATAGTAACGTTGCGCCTTGATTCGATCGGCAAGTAGACCTCCAGCTCCGCCACCAGCCAAACGGTCGGCATAAACTTGCTTCCCTCCAAGATAGAACTCTGTCTTGGTGTTCTTAGTAAGATCTATATTGCTGCCTGTACCATAATCCCAAGCAAATTTAAGCAGAGATTGGGGGGCCGCACAGGTCATCAATGACAGACAGAACCCCAACAATGCGACGATATATTTCATCTCTGTGTTGGTACATCCTGCTCTAGATGGGAGAGATCCATGGTATTACCTTACTGGGTCGGTATCCGTCTTGGGTTGCGCGGCACGATAGGCATCCATGATGGGAGCCCAAGCCAGACCACTGGGAACTGGGTATTGTTGATAGGTTTGGTTGTACTTTGCATCAAAGTCAGCCCAACGATTCTCAAATTGGCTGGAAAGGGGAAAACGTTGAGCATAGGGATCATCCGTCACCTCTTTTGCGATCCCTCGGGCTAGCAAGATATCGGGGGTAACACGAGGGTCTCTCAAAAACGCCTCGACATAGCCCCCGGTTGCCATGCCCAACCCAATATTATCGCGGCGCTCTTCGCGCCACTCCTTTCCTACTTTTACCCGGTAACGCTGCGCTATCATCCTTTCCAACTGCGCGGCGGGTAAGTCAAGGCTGATGCTATAGCGTTTCTTGTCGTGATACGACACCCATTCCACCTCAACCCGATCGGGAGCTGGGTGAATATCACGGCGGCCCTTGCCTATGCTCCAGCGATAATCTTTCCCTTTGAGAGATTGGTCGCTAACTGACCTGATAGCCCCATTGGTTGAGGCATCCACCAACTCGCCCTGACGATAAAAGTGCACCTCTGCCACCCAGATCTGATCAGCATTGGTGCCCACCATATGCCCCCAATCCAAGTCGTGGGGGGCTGAGGGGGCGGCCTGGCAGGCGGTGACTAACGGCAACAGCAGTAATAAGAGAACACTGCGCATGGAGCTCATCATTGGATCGGGTCAGTATCTGTTTTGGGCTGCGCTGCACGGTAAGCGTCCATGATCGGGGCCCAGGCCATACCACTGGGAACTGGGTATTGTTGATAGGTTTGGTTGTACTTTGCATCAAAGTCAGCCCAACGATTCTCAAATTGGCTGGAAAGGGGAAAACGTTGATCATAGGGATCATCCGTCACCTCTTTTGCTATCCCTCGGGCCAGCAGAATATCGGGGGTGACTCTGACGTCGGTCAAAAACGCCTCGACATAGCCCCCGGTTGCCATACCCAATCCAATATTATCGCGGCGCTCTTCGCGCCACTCCTTGCCTACTTTTACCCGGTAACGCTGCGCTATCATCCTTTCCAACTGCGCGGCGGGTAAGTCAAGGCTGATGCGATAGCGTTTCTTGTCGTGATATGACACCCATTCCACCTCAACCCGGTCAGGGGCGGGATGAATATCACGGCGGCCAGCCGTGATCAGCCAGCGATAATCTTTTTCACGCAGCGATTCATTATCCACTCGGCTGGCAGCGCCATTGGTTGAGGCATCGACCAGCTCGCCCTGACGATAAAAGTGCACCTCCGTCACCCAGATCTGATCCGCATTAGAGCCCACCATATGTCGCCAATCGAGATCGTGGGGCGCGGAGGGGGCGGCCTGGCAGGCGCTGACAAACGGTAACAGCAGCAACAACAATATCCTGCGCATTAATAACCTCCCTTCTGATTGTCTGTGACTCGGCGTACCTCTTGGTCGCCAACCCGATTGGGCTTATTGACCATCCCGGTATCTGCGCTGTAGTGCAAATAACCGAGCCGCAGTGCGTGATACTCCTGCGGCGAGAGGGTGCGAGTCAAATCAATCACCTCGCCGCGCCGTTTGGCTGCATCAACCCAGCGTGCATCGAGCACAGCCAGCTTTAAGGTGGGGTGTGAAAGGGCGCTGTCCATCTTCAGCCCCCTATCTGTCGGATCCCATTTCTCGAACGGCACACCGGCATCCCGTGCTGCTTCTACCATCATATGGAGCGGAATGCGTGAATACTCCCCCTCCACCACCCGGTGCAGCACCACATCGACCTTCACTTCTTGCTCTGACGCATCTTTGCTCACGGTTCCTGGTCGTTGGGGGCGCACATTGAGGTAGCCCGATACCGTTGTGTTGTTATAGGAGGAGAGCAGCTCAACGCCCTTCGCCCACCCCTGCGCTGCGCGCATTTTAGCATAGGCGGTTGCCTGGCTATACGCATGTGAATCTCTTTCCTTGCTGTAGCGCGATTCGGTTGACTTGAAGGTGGCGATCACCTTGGTTTCGTTGATGACGGGGGACGCGTAGTTGGGATCACGTAGACTCCAACGGCTGTAATAACCACCGCCAATATCGGAGTGAGCACCGGGGATGATCACCTCGGTAAAGGTGGCGGGCAGCTCGCTGGCCATATTTTTAATCCGGGTCAAGTCAAAGTGATAGCGCCACTCATCGGCGGCGATAATATGCACCACCCGCTCGGCGCAGTCAGGGGCCAGCGTCACACTGCGTTTGCCCCACAGATAGGAGCTGATCACGGTATCAAACAGCCCGACAAACTGGATACGCACATCATCGCGACTGGCCCAGTCAAAGCCCGCTTTTAGGCGGATATCTGTGTAACCGGCCATCGCCTCCACCAGTGGGTGGTCACCCTTCTGGTCGATGCGGTTGACAAACTGGCGGGCGGCTGAGGCCCCCCGGCTAAAACCAAACACATCGAACTCGACCTTATGAATGCACTCGATGGTGGGCAGTATCCGTTCAAGCTGTTCTTTTATCTCTGCCACGATCTGGGTGCGGCACGCCTGTTCAACCCGCGAGGTGCTGGAGGTCTCGCCCTTATCGGCCCCCGCCCCAGCCTTGGTGTCATCCTGCCCTTTGGCTGTGCCGATACCTTCAACATAAACCTTGACAAAGAAAGAGCTCTTACTTGGTGGAAGATAGAGGTCATGCGCCTTGCCAATATTGGTGACGTCGTTTTTCTCGCTGTTATTGAGACCACCCGGCAGCGTTCCCTCAAAGCATTGCTCCAGTAACGCCGCCTGCTCTTGCGGGCTGCACTTGGCCAGTGCCGCCTCCAGTGCATTTTTCCCCTTTTCATGATTGAAGGTGTTGTTGGAGGTGCCATCAAAAAACACCCCGATGCGCAGGGTGGTGAGCTGATATCCCTTCACCTCAATCACGTAGGAGTGCTTGGTGATAAAGCGCGGCGGCTGGGCCTGCCCGGCTTTGTGTCCTTCCGGTAGCGGCTGTTCTGGGTCAGTGAGGCAGAGGTCGCCGGTGGTCACTTTGACATGCTCGCGCTTCACGTCACAGTGCCCCCAAAACTTCTCGGTGTAGGCGGGAACCTGACTGGCCTCGCCCTTTTTGAGGGCTTCACGGGATTGGGCTGCTTTAAGCCAGGGTTGGGTCTCCAGCTTGACGGTCACCGGCCCCACCGCAAAGCCTTGTACCAGGGTTGGACCATCTTTCAGGGTCACGGTTTTGCTGGTGCCACTGGCATCGGTCAAGGTGGCTTTTTGCCCCTTGAACGAGCGGTTCTGTTCATCTCGAACGTCTATCTCAATCCAGCAGTTGTTCTTCTCACAGGGGATGCAGTAGGGAGAAATCGCCATTAGCTGGCTCCTATCAATTCAGGGTGTTTTTTCAGCCAGTTATTCACCTGAGCCATTTCGTCGTCGGCCAGCATCAACGGCGCTCTGATGGCATCCAGCGCCATGCTTGCCTGTAGCGTGAGAGCGCCAGCTACCACGCCATCCAGGACGTCGCCTGTCAGCACAGCTTGATTGGCCTGCTTGAGGACGGTGGTAATGGCGGCTTCCGGATTGGGATGACGCGCCATCATCTCCTCCATCCGTTGCCAGAAGTGGCGAGAGAGGATGTAGGCGTGACGGTTTTCGTCATAGAGCGGCGTCAGGTGGTGAGGCTGAATGCGAAACCAGGGGGCTTGGCGGGGAGTAAATTCGGTATCCGGCGTGCGCTGCCAGACACTGTCGTTGGCCCACAGGCTTGAGCAGGGCCCCAGAACATCATCGAGTTCCTGCTGATTCATGGTGCCCAGCATCTTGGGAAAGACCCGATTATCGGCATAGCGCAGCCACATCACTTCCCCTTCGAAGGCTACCTCTATCAGGCTTTGCCAGTGCTGCTGGACAACGTCGACAGAGGCATCGCTCGCGACATATACGCCGCCCAGTTGCGGGTGAGCAGCCATAAACTCGGGAGCAGGGTCGGGTAGTAGCCAGGGGCCTTGTTCGGCTTGGTCCGCAAACGCCGTACCGGCAAACAAGGGGATGGCATTGCTACCGTCCTGGTTGCAGTAGTCCGCCACGGCGGTGGTATCGAGCGCAGCATCGACGATAGCAAACAGTGGGCCGGGATGTTGGCTACGCCACTCTTGAAAGGTCATGCCTTACCTCCCTGGGCAAAGGGGCAGGGCTTCACCAACGGTGCCATGGACTCCATGCTCTTGTGAATGGCCGGGGCTGGTAATGTTGCTGGTGGTGGTGTTGGCACCTCGACATTGCCTGGCTGGATGGGGGCCTTGCCACCCCAGCCAGAACCAGAACCCGGGCTGCCGCCGGAGTTCATCTTGATGGAGCCGCCACTGAGGGTAACGCCGCCGGCATCCAGCTTCACAAAGCTGCCGCCCACCTTGAGGGTCAGCTCGGCACCGGCCTCCATCACGATTTTCATGCCCGCCTTGTGGTGCAACTCACTCCCCGCCTCCACCAGCAGGGACTGTCCCAGCTTCTGATGCAGGCTGGCATCCACCGTCAGCGAGTAGTCGGCTTTTATCTGGTCGCGTTTCTCACCCTCCACCGTCAGGTGGTCGTTGGCCTTGATGCGGGTCACCCGCTCGTTGTCGATATCGGTGTGCTGGTCGTGCTTGATGTGCCAAGCAGCATCGTTCTCGATAAGCACGTTCAGGTCTTTCTGACCGTGGATGTAAATCTCTTCCTGCCCCGCCTGGTCTTCAAAGCGCAGCTCGTTGAAACCCTCCCCTTGGTGGGTTTCGGTGCGCAACACGGTGCGGGTCTTGTTGGCCGGCAGCTCGTACGGCGGCCGGTTGGTGGCATGATAGGTGCGACCGGTCACGATGGGCTGGTCGGGGTCCCCTTCCAGGAACGAGACAATGACCTCGTGGCCGATGCGCGGGATGGCCATCATGCCGTACTGACCGCCGGCCCAGCCTTGCGAGACCCGCACCCAGCAGGAGCTCTGGTCGTTGGAGCTGCCGTAGCGGTCCCACGGGAACTGCAGCTTCACCCGGCCGTGTTCGTCGCAGTAAATCTCCTCACCGTCGGGGCCCACCACCATGGCGATTTGCGGGCCATCCACCATGGGCTTGTGAGGGGCTTCCGGGCTGCCGATGCTCACCCGCCAGGTGGTGCTGGCTTTCACCACACCGAATTCGTTGTGGTAGACGGTGGGGCCGCTGCCGCCTTCCTCTTCCAGCGCCTGCGGCTGCAAGCCGGTGTGCTGGATGCGCACAATTTGCCAGTCAGTGTTGAAGCTACCGTTCGGGTGTTCAGTGAGTGAAAATGTCTGGCCCGGCAGCAAGGCGGCGCAGTTGGACTTGGCCTGGCCCGCCACTGCATCATTGCGCAGCGCATTCAGTCGATGTTGGACAAACGCCTTGCCGCTCGGGTCCTGCTTGTAGCGACCCGGATAGTCGAAGTGCTGGTAGGTGTCGCGCTGGTGCTCGAGCTC